>DWVD01000093.1 GCA_019120395.1 Candidatus Gemmiger faecigallinarum | reverse complement strand
GCGCCGGCCGTCCAGCCAGATGGCTCCCTCCACATCGCCGGCCCAGTTGTAGCCGTAGGTGACCGAGTGCTGCGTCAGGCAGGAGGGCTTTTCTCGGCCATACCACAGCGGGTAGCCGTGGGGGCGGTGGTACAGATCCGCCTTGTAGCGGCCGTCCAGAGAGTCGATGACCAGGTGCCAGGTGTGGTCCGCGTAGCACTCTGCCCGGTATTCGCCGCTGCAGGTCACAATCACGCGGTCAGACTCCCTCTGGATGTCCAGGGCGCCCCGGGGCTTGCGCAGCAGCCGTTCAAACAACATGCCGGGGAACCGTGTGACTTTGTAGATGGAGCCGGGCAGCTGCTCCACATGGCCGGTGCCGCGGGCGCAGTTGAACGAGACCACGTCCAGTTTTTCCAGCGCCAGCGACAGAATGGAGCCGCCGATGGAGTAAAGTTCGCCGTCGTCGCCGGTGACCGAGAACTGGAACAGCCAGTCGAGAAAGCCGGAGCGCACATCCTCCTGCATGCCGCTCCTCGCCTCGTCCGCCAGGGTCACGTTCGGGTTTGTGATTTTCATAGGGATTACCTCACTTTCTGATGGGGCACGCTGTAAGAGTGTCCCTGCGGGATAATGTATCGGCGCTTTGTTTGCCCTGCGTTGCGCTTTTGTTTGAGAAATGTAAAAAAAGAAAGCGGAATTTTTTTCGAAAGACTTCGGGTTTAACAATACTCAAACAATCCCGTGTTATGGTTTGGTAAGAAACCGAGAACGGCGGAACGTTGTTCCGCTGACATAGCAGGAGGAAACCCCCTATGATCCGCATCCTTGTGGTGGACGACGACGCCAAACTGAACCAGAGCGTCTGCACTTATCTGAACGACAGCGGCTACGAGGCAAAGGGCTGCCTGAATGTGAACGACGCTTACGACGCCATGTACAACACGATGTACAGCCTGATCGTCTCGGACATTATGATGCCGGGCGCCGACGGCTTTGAATTTGCCAAAACGGTGCGGGAGATCAACAAAACGGTGCCGATCCTGTTCGTGTCGGCGCGGGACGACCTGCCCGCCAAGCGCAAGGGCTTTGACCTGGGCATCGACGACTATATGGTCAAGCCCATCGACTTCAGTGAGCTGCTGATGCGGGTGCGGGCTTTGCTGCGCCGGGCCAACATCGAGGCCAGCCGGAAGCTGACCGTCGGCAGCCTGGCGCTGGACGCCGACGGCATGACCGCCGAGCTGGGCGGGCAGGAGATCCCCGTCACCACCCGGGAATTCAACATCATTTACAAGCTGCTGTCCTACCCCGGGCACACCTTTTCCCGCAGCCAGCTGCTGGACGAGTTCTGGGGGCTGGACAGCAACAGCAGCCTGCGGGCTGTGGACGTGTACATCACCAAACTGCGGGACAAATTTTCCGGCTGCGACGGCTTTGAGATCAAAACGGTGCGCGGTCTGGGCTACAAGGCGGTGCTGAAATGACCCGGCAGGAAAAACGGCGGCAGGAATCCCGGTTCCCGCCGGTGCTGTTTGCCACCTATCTGGGCGTCCTGCTGCTGATGTCCGGCGTTCACGTCGGTCTGATCACGCTGATCAACGAACAGGGCGTCCACTGGCCGGACTTTGTCCAGATTCTGATCCCTTCTGCCTATTGGACGCTGGTGGCCGCCGGGCTGACGCTGTTCACCCGCTGCCAGATTACGAAAACATACGATAAACCGATGAAGGAGCTGGCAAAGGCGGCCAGCCAGGTGGCGCGGGGGGATTTTTCGGTCTATATCCCGCCGCTCCACACCCCCAACCGGTACGATTACCTGGATCAGATGATCCTGGACTTTGACCAGATGGTAGCCGAGCTGGGCAGCATCGAGACGATGCGGACCGACTTTGTGGCCAACGTCTCCCACGAGATCAAGACTCCGCTTGCCGCGATCCAGAATTATGCCCAGCTTCTGCAAAGCCCCCGCCTGCCGCCGGAGGACCAGCAGGCCTATGTGTCGGCCATCATCGACAGCACCCATCGGCTCTCCACGCTGGTCAGCAACATCCTCAGGCTGAACAAGCTGGAAAGCCAGCGCCTTACGCCGCAGGTCCGCCCCTATGATCTGTGCCGCCAGCTCAGCGACTGCGCGCTGGGATTTGAGGCGGTATGGGAGGAAAAGGACATCGCTTTTGACGTGGAGCTGGAGGACCGGGCCGTGATCGAGGCGGACGCCGACCTGATGGCGCTGGTGTGGAACAACCTGCTGTCCAACGCCTTCAAGTTTACCGAGCCGGGCGGCCGGGTGGCGCTGCGGCAGGTATCGGACGGGAGCGGCGTGACCGTGTCGGTGTCGGACACCGGCTGCGGAATCCCGGAGGAAACGCAAAAACACATTTTTGACAAATTCTACCAGGGAGACACCTCCCATGCCACCGAGGGCAACGGCCTGGGGCTGGCGCTGGCGCGGCGGGTACTGCAGCTGTCCGGCGGCGAGATCACGGTGGACAGCCAAGTGGGCAAAGGCACGACTTTTTCTGTTTTCCTGCCTGCCCGGGCGGCAGAAAACCTGTAAGGAGAGCACCATTCCATGCGCATTGAATCAAAGGAACCGGACGAACAAAACGAACAGAGCGGACAGGCGCAGAACGCCTACACCGGCTACGAGTACCGCGAGGTGACGGTGCCGGCGGCGCTGGCGTCGCTTTGCCTGGACAGTTACCCCTGCTTTGGCTGGGAGCGGGACCCCCACCGGGACACGCTGCGCCGCAAACGCCTGCTGGCGGCGGCTTCGGACGAGATGAGCGCCAACACGGTGCGGCTGTACTTCCGCCGCAGCCGCACGCTGGCCAACCGCACCGAGCTGACCCGGCTGCAGCGCCATTTTGACAGCTGCATTGCCGAGCTGCAGGCGCTGGAACAGTCCAAGACCACGGCGTCCTCCATCGTGTCGATTTTGGTGGGGATCCTGGGCACCGCCTTTATGGCGGGGGCAACGTTTTCGATCGTTGCCGAACCGCCCCGTATCGTCCTGAGCATCGTGCTGGCCGTTCCCGCGTTTTTGGGGTGGATCGCGCCTTTCCATCTTTACCGCTGGCTGACGCAGCGCAAGACCGCCGAGATCCTGCCGCTGATGGAGCAGAAGTATGACGAGATCGACGAGATCTGCCGCCAGGGCAGCCGCCTGCTGGAGTAAAAAGCCGCCCTGGCAGGCCGCGTGATATAAAAAACAGCCGGATACCCCGACGGGCATCTGGCTGTTTTTATATTGCTGAAACAAAATCCAAACATGGCAAAAGCAATGCCCGGATATACTGGAGAAAAATCCAAATCGTCCCCAAACCATCCATGAAAGAGAGGAACCCCCATGCATCTGCCCGCCGTATGCAAGGCCAGGCCTGCCTGGCAGCCGCCGATCTATTATGCGCTGTTCTTTTTTGCCGCCAGCGTCGGCGGCTGGATCTGGGAGGTCGGCGTGCTCTGGATCGATCACTGGGGCCGGTACAGCCTGTGGGAGCTGATCGCCGGTTACCGGGGGTTCCTGCACGGGCCCTGGGCGCCCATCTACGGCGTGGGCGCGGTGCTGATGGTGCTGCTGAGCGTAAAGGCCGGCCGGCGGCCGGGGCGGTTCTTTGCCGTCTGCATGGCGGTGTGCGGCGTGCTGGAATATGTCACATCCTGGGCGCTGGAGCAGCTGTTCCACGCGCGCTGGTGGGACTATACCGGATATTTTTTGAACATAAACGGGCGTATCTGCGCCATGAGCCTGCTGGTATTCGCCGCGGCGGGCCTGCTGGTGGCCTATCTGCTGGCACCGCTGTTCTGGCGCGGGATGGACCGCCTGCCCCGGCGCGCGGTGCGGCTGGCCGCCGCCGTGCTGGCCGCGCTGTTTGCGGCCGACCTGATCCTTTCCATCGCCGCGCCCAACCTGGGGCTGGGGGTCACGCTGGCCTGACGGCGCCGGCTTTCCGCAAGACCGGTCCAGGCGGCGCCCCGCGCCATACAACGGCGGGGGGGCTGTGCGGCCGGTGCTGCGGCGCCCATCATGGCCGGCCGGTTTTCCGCCCCGGCCGCGCGGCGGCGTCCCCGTCCCGGCGGGCCGCCTCGGCGCGCTGCCGCATGTCCGCTTCGATGGGGGCTTTCCAGTCGGCGGTCATGGGCGTGCCGGCGCGCACGCGCCCGATGGCGTCGCTGAGCACGTCGTAATTCAGCCGGGTGCCGGAACTGTCGCTGCGATAGGTGGCCGCCCGGTCCGCGCCGATCCCGTATTGCCGTGCGGTCTCCACTGCGTCGATATTGGCGCCCAGGAACAGGAACTCCCAGCCGTACCGGTCCTTTTGGCGCTGGACCATCTGGCGCACCTGCCCGCCGGAATAGCGGCGGCTGGCGTTTTCCAGTCCGTCGGTCGTAATGACGAACAGCGTATGCGCCGGTACGTCCTCCGGCCGGGCGTACTTGTGGATGTTGCCGATGTGGCGGATCGCGCCGCCCAGGGCGTCCAGCAGCGCCGTGCAGCCGCCGGGCAGATAGTCGCGGCGGGTCATGGGCGGGACCTGCTCCAGCGGCAGCCGGTCGTGCAGCACCCGGCTTTCGCCGTCAAACAGCACGGTGCTGACAAAGGCGCGGCCCGGTTCGGACTTCTGCTTTTCGATCATCGAATTGAAGCCGCCGATGGTGTCCTCCACCAGCCCGGCCATCGAGCCGCTGCAGTCCAGCACAAAAACCAGCTCGGTCAAATCGTTTTTGGATGCCGTATCAAATCGTTTCGTTTCGTTCGCCATGGTGCGCCCTCCTGACATGCTGCGTCGGTACTTCCGGCAGGCGGAGTACGCGGGGCCTTGCCGCCCATCCTGCAAAAAAACAAGTCTTTGGTATTGTCCCCGGCGCTGCCGGGGGCTGTTTTTTTGCGAATGGCCGGCGCTTTGGCCGCCGCGGCGGCAGCCAAAGCGCCCTTGCGGGTGTTCCGCCTTCCTTACAGCCATATTGTACCGCAGCGTTTTGCCGGAAAGGTCGCCCGGCAGGCGACATTCCGCCGGTCAGCCGCCCAGCAGGGGCTGATCAAAGGCAAAAAGCGCCTCGTTGATCTCGAAAATGTCATAGCGGCCATGGGCGATAAAATATTCCACAATAATGTCGAATTTGTTGGAGCGGGACAGGGCGAACCCGGCTTTCTGCAGCATGTCCCGGGTCTCGGGCAGGGGCAGGCGCAGCGCGATGGCAAAGGCCAGCACTGTGGGCTTGCTGGGCTTGTAGTGGACGTCCGACCGGATCTTGGAAAACAGCTTCCGGCTGATGTTGGCCCGCTTGTAGCACGCGGCGTCCGTCATGCCCAGCTCGTCGATCTTACGCAGCAGCATCTGGGAAAAGCTCTCGTCGATCTGCCCGATGGCGTCCAGCAGGCTGCGGTCGGAAAAAGGCTGCGGCGCGGGCATGGCGGCCGGCCGGGGCGCGGCCAGGGGCGCCCGCTGCCAGGCGCTTTCGCTCAGCTGCCGGCGGCGCTGTTCGGCGCTGCTGTCGGAATGGGCCTGCGCGTAGGCGTCGTCGATAAAAGCGGCGATGTCCCGGTACAGCGCGCTGCCCAATTGGAAGGAATCCCGGTCAAAGATCACCAGGTAGACCGTCAGCTCCTGCTCCTGCAAAAAGGCCCGGATGGTATCCACCGCCACCTGAAGGGCCTGGTCCCTGGGGTAGCCGTAGGCCCCGGCCGAGATCAGCGGGAACGCCACGCTCTCGCAGCGATGCTCTGCCGCCAGCCGCAGCGAGGTCCGGTAACAGGAAGCCAACGCCGCCGGTTCGCCGGAAGCCCCGCCGCGCCAGACCGGCCCGACCGTGTGGATCACATACCGGCAGGGCAGCCGCCCGGCGCCGGTGATCCGGGCGTCGCCGGTATCGCAGCCGCCCAGCGCGCGGCACTCGGCCAGAAGCTCCGGCCCGGCCGCCCGGTGGATGGCCCCGTCCACGCCTCCGCCGCCCAGCAGCGACCGGTTGGCCGCGTTGACAATGGCGTCTACTTTCATTTTGGTTATATCATTGCGGACGATCTCAAACGGCATACCGCGTTCCCTCCCGGCTGCATAGTGGATGCTTTCAGTTTACGCCCATTCGCCGCGGACCGCAAGGGGCGGGGGCGGGCGCTGCCAAACGGCATGAATTTTTTTGGATAGGGAGTTGACAGACAATATTGTTCGTTTTATAATATAGTAAAACGAGCAAAGGAAGTGAGGCCAGTTGGGATTTCAGATCGGCGGCGCCATTCTGGATTTTGTGGTGCTGAGCATTCTGCAGCGGGGGGACACCTACGGCTATGAGATCACACAGCAGGTGCGCAAGATCCTGGATGTGTCGGAAACTTCGCTGTATCCCGCCCTGCGCCGGCTGCAGAAGGGCGGCCTGCTGACCACCTACGACAAGCCCTGGCAGGGGCGCAACCGGCGGTATTACAGCCTGACCGACGAAGGCCGCGCCCTGCTGGCGCAGCACATCCGAGAGTGGCAGCAGTTCAAGCGGGACATGGATGAACTATTGGAGGGATAACGATGCACACTTCTGAACAGTATTTTGCCGAGCTGGCCGCCTGCCTGAGCTGGCTGCCGGAAGCCGAGCGGGAGGAGATCCTGACCTATCACCGGGAGTACGCCGCCGAGGCGGGAATGGACAGCTACGAGCAGCTGGCCGCCCATTTCGGCGCCCCGCACGAGCTGGCGGACCTGCTGCGGCAGCAGCTGGACACGCGCCGCCCGGAAGAGGAGGACGGCGCAGCCTCCGCGGCCGCCGGCTTGGGGGACGCGGTGCGAAACCTTTTGGGCGCGCTGTTCGGCGCGGCAGACAGCGGGCAGGACGCCGGCGGGACCGACTGGACGCAGCAGGCGCTGCCGCCTTTTGAAAACGTGCAGATCCGCACCGTGGCCGCCGACATCCGGTTTGAGGAGGGCGAGGCGTTTGCCGTGCGGTACTGCCTGCCCGCCAGGGAACGGCTGGAGCGGCTGGAAGTCGCGGACGGCACCCTGTACTTTGCCACGCGCGCCGGGCAGGGCGTTTTTCACCGTACCAGCAGCCGCGTGGAGATCCACTTTGGCGGGGACAGCTTCCACTTTTCCCGGGAGGGCGGTGCGGCCGTGGTGGTTATCGTGCCCCAGGACGCCGTGCTGAAACGGCTTTGCATGGCGACCGTTTCCGGCGATATCCGGCTGGAAGACCGCACCTGCGTGGACCTGCCGCTGCGCACCACCTCCGGCGACGTGGAGCTGCGCAAGGTGGACTGTACCGCCGCGGAGCTGGTCACCACTTCCGGCGACGTGGAGCTGACCACGTTCGGGTGCGACAGTTTTTCGGTCACCACCACCTCCGGCGACGTGGAATGTCAGGACCTGGCGGGCAACTGCGGCGAGATCCACACCGTCTCGGGCGATGTGGAATGTGAAGTTGAGCTGGACACGCTGGGTATCTCCACCGTGTCGGGCGACTGCCGGGTGAGCGGCCCGGTCCGGCTGGCCACCAGCTGCACCACCGTGTCCGGGGACGTCTGCATCCATGCGCCGGACGCTGCGGTGAACGCCTCCAGCACCAGCGGAAGCGTGCGCTGCAACGGGATGAAAGCCCGCGTGATGCAGCGGGACGGCGCCGGCTGCAAGCTGACGCTGCGCAGCACCTCGGGGGATATCGACATTGCACTGTAAGCGGATAGTTTCAGCGTGCGGGGCCGCCGTGGACGGGCGTCCCGCAGAAGGAGGTACACAATGTCCACATCGGAGCAATATTTCCATGAACTTGCGGCCCGCCTGAAACGGCTGCCGCCGGAGGAGCGCGAAGCCGCCCTTGATTTCTATCGGGAATTTGCCCAGGAAAGCGGGCTGACCGACGCCGCTATGCTGACCGAACGGTTTGGTCCCCCGCGGGCGCTGGCCTCCAAGATCCTGGCTGAGTCCGCCGTCAAAACGGCGGACAGCGCCCGCAAAGGCGGCGTGGGCAGGGCGGTGGCCATCGCGCTGGCCGCGCTGTTCACCCTGCCGGTGACCTTCCCGGTGGCGATAGCCGTCATCCTCCTCCTGCTGGTGCTGGCCATCCTGGTGCTGGCCGCGGGATCCGGCCTGGCCGTCACGCTCTATGTGCTGGGGCGGGTCGGGATCGAGCTGCTGTTCCATTCGTTCACCTCTCTGGCGCCGCTGACCGCAGCTATGTGGATGAAACTGCTGGGCGCCGGCCTGATTTTGGCCGGCGGTGCGGCGGGGGTGCTGGGACTGATCGTCTGGCTGGTCCGTAATCTGCTGAAAAAGCTGACCGTGCTGATCTCAAAAACCGTAGAAAGGAGCAACCATCATGCGTCATAAGTTTGCAATCAGCGTGGGCGGCATCCTGGTCATTGGCGGCGTCCTGTTCACCAGCGGCGCCCTGATCGACGGCTCGGCCGCCCTGACTTTCCCGGACGGCGGCCGTTCGGCGGTCTCGTCCTCCCAAGACGCGGCCCCCGCCCAGGCGTCCGCCGCGCCCGATGGGGCCGCCAATGATCTTGTCCGGCTGGACGCGGGTGAGTTTGCCCGCGTTGACGCCGGCGTCGTGGCCATGGACATCCAGATCGCCGCCGGGGACGGTTACTCCGTGGAGTACCGGCTTTCTGAAAACGAGACGCTGAAGCAGGCCGAGGTGAAGGACGGCACCCTGTATTTCTTCACCGAAAGCCTGAATGACGGCGGGACCGGCGTCAGCGCCGGCGGGCAGCTGAATATCACGGTCCCCCGGGACACGGAGCTGGGAGACCTCTCGCTGAGAACGGTCTCCGGGGAGATCCGGCTGGAAGGCCTTGCCTGCGGCGGCGTCCAGACTGCGAGCGTGTCCGGCGATGTGGTCTGCCAGGACCTGACCGCCGACAGCGGCGAATTCCAGACGGTTTCGGGCGATGTGCAATGCGACGCCCGGCTGGATACCCTGGCCGTCGACACCGTTTCGGGCGACTGCACGGTGGGCGGGACGGTAACTGCCTCCGTCGACTGCACCGCCACTTCGGGCGAGATCCGCATCACCGCGCCGGGCGCCGCCGTGCGGGCGACCAGCGTCAGCGGAGAAATCGACTGCGACGGCGTCCGGGCGGAAGACGAGCTGAACGTGGACGGCAGCGGCTGTCTCCTGACGCTGAAAACCACCTCCGGCGACATTGCAGTCGCCACCAAATAAGCGATCCCCTTCCTCTAAAGCCGTCCTCCGCCTTCCGCGCGGTTCCATAAGCAAACAAGGCCGCAAAATTCTGGCGGAAAAGCGGCGTCTGCTGCGGGACCGGGGCTTGCCATACAACAAGTGTGCCGCGCCCCTCCGCCTTGCATCTGCCGATTTTCCGCGATTTTGCAATGCTGTGCAGTTCGCAGGACCTTTGTTTTCTTATGCCGCCCGCGCCTTGGCGGAGGGCGGCTTTTTGCGCGCCGGTTTGGACACAGTCTGTTCAAATTTTGTTTCCAGATTCTTCAAACCTTTTTTATACGCTTTTCAAAATCAGGGCGTATTCTATAAACAATGAAACGAACGGTACCGGAGCACCGGAACCGCCCGAAATACTGTTCCTCGACCATGCCAGGGCAGCCGCCCGGTCAGGAGCAGACAACCTACAAGGCCGATCCGGCCATAATATAAATCGGCATGCGCCGCCCGCAGCCCCCCGTTGGGGGACGCCCGGGCGGCGCGCCGCTTTTGCGTCCTGGGGGCGTTTGCCCGCAGCGTCCGCCGTGTGGTATACTGAAAGCGCCCGGGCGGACGTCCGCTCGCAAAAGCCCCGGCGTCCTGCCGGGACGCAGGCTTGCCGCTTACAGGAGGGATCATCATGAACAAAGTCAGGATCACCGTGCTGAAAAACACTTTGGACCGGGAACTTGCCGACGAGTACGGCATCGAGGGGCTGACCGCCTGCCCCATGCTGCGCGCCGGGCAGGTATTCTATGCCGATTATGCCAAGCCGGACGGCCTTTGCGACGAGGCATGGAAAGCCATCTACCAGTATGTCTTTGCGCTGGCGCACGGCGCGGGCCGGGAACCGTTCTATTACGGCGACTGGATCCGCAAACCCGGCGTGGCTATCTGCAGCTGCAACGACGGCCTGCGCCCCGTCATCTTCAAGCTGGAAGCCACCGACGAAAAGGCCGAGATCGACTACACCCCTGTGCGCTGAGCCTTCCCGCCGCATAAAAGCGCCCGTCCCCGCCGGCAGCAGCCGGCCCGGGAACGGGCGCTTTTTATGCGTTTTTCGGGCGACCTTACAGCAGCTTTTGCACCGCCTGCAGCACGTCGGCGCAGGGCAGGCCGTTTTCGCGGGCGATACGGGCCACGTCCTCGTATTCCGGCTTGCTGTGGCGCACGCCGAAGCCCTCGGCGCGCTTGACGCGTACCGGCCCCCACTCTGTCTGCACCGTGTCGATGGACGGAGCCAGGAAATACTTGCCGCAGCGGCGCACCCGCAGGCCGTTGGTGGTGGTCTGGGCCAGCACGGCGCGGGCGAGCGCGTCCGCCCGGTCAGGGGCGCACAGCACGGTCAGCACATGCCCGGGACGCCCCTTTTTCATGGTGCCGGGCGTGGTGTAAACGTCCAGCGCCCCGGCTTCCAGCAGGCGGGACGCCGCAAACGCCAGGCTCTCCGGCGTCATGTCGTCGATGTTTGCCACCAGTTCCGTGATCTCGCCGTTGGCGGAGTCGGCGCTTTCGCCCCAGAAAGCCCGCAGGCAGTTTGCCTGGTCAAAGCGCTTGGTCCCGATCCCGACGCCCACTTTTTCCACCATCATCACCGGCTGGGGGCCGTACTGGGCGGCAAAGTGCGCCAGCAAAGCGGCGCCGGTGGGGGTGCAGAGTTCCCCCTGCACGCTGCCGCCGTAGGTGGGCACGCCCGCCAGCAGGTTGGCCGTGGCCGGCGCGGGCACCGGCATGACGCCGTGGGCGCAGCGCACCGTGCCGCTGCCCACGTGGATGGGGGAGACCACGATCCGGTCCGCCCCCAGCAGGTGCAGCGCGTAGCATACGCCGGTCACGTCCGCCACCGCGTCCAGCGCCCCGACCTCGTGGTAATGCACATCCCCCACCGGACAGCCGTGGGCTTTGGCCTCGGCGCGGGCAATGTCGTCATACACGGCGCGGGCGTCGGCGCGCACCTGTTCCGGCAGGGGCAGCCGGTCGATGATCCCGGCAATGTGCCCCGGCGTGGCGTGGTGATGCGGATGGTCGTGACTGTGATCGTGGCTGTGACCCTCCTCCGCGCCGTGGGCGTGCCCGTGGTCATGGCCGTCATGGTCGTGGGGATGCCCATGGTCGTGGCCGTGCGGGTGCGGGGCCGCGTTGGCGGCGCGGGCGTCCGGTTCGGTTTCCTCCTCGCCGTTCACCGTCACCGCCATGTGGGTGCCGGCGATGCCGCAGGTGCTGGCGGCCCGGGGCTGTACCGCCACGCCGGGCAGCCCCAGGGCGTTCATCTTGTCGACAAAGGCCGCTTTGTCGTCCAGCAGCTCATACAGCGCGGCCATCAGCATATCGCCGGCAGCGCCCATGCTGCACTCCAAATATAAAGTTTTCATTCTTCGTTCAGTCCCTCCATCTGATTGATACGGCTGGCCAGGAACCCGGCCCCGAACCCGTTGTCGATATTGACCACGCTGCATCCCGACGCGCAGGAGTTGAGCATGGACAAAAGCGCCGCCAGCCCGCCAAAGCTGGCACCGTAACCCACGCTGGTGGGCACCGCGATGACCGGGCAGTCCACCAGGCCGCCCACCACCGATGCCAGCGCGCCTTCCATGCCCGCCACGGCAATGACGCAGCGCGCCTGCATCAGCGGGTCCAGGTTGGAAAGCAGCCGGTGCAGCCCGGCCACCCCCACGTCGTACAGGCGGGTGACCCGGTTGCCCAGGACCTCGGCGGTCAGGGCGGCTTCCTCGGCCACCGGCATGTCGCTGGTGCCGCCGGTGGCGACCACGATATGCCCCAGCGCTCTGCGGGGACCGGGGTAGGCCACCGCAAGCCGGGGCTGGGCATGATAGTCCAGCGGCACGGTCTGCGCCACCAGATCGGCGGCCTCGGGGGAGATGCGGGTGATCAGGATGTTTTGGCATCCGCGCTCTCCCAGCGTTTTGGCAATGCCGGCGATCTGCTCCGGCGTTTTGCCCGCGCCGTAGATCACCTCGGCCGCGCCCTGGCGCACGCTGCGGTGCAGGTCCACCTTGGCGTAGCCCAGCTCGGCAAAAGGCTCCTCTTTCAGCTCCAGCAGGGCGTCCTCCGGACGGACGCTGCCGTCGGCCACGCTGCGCAGGAGCTGCAAAATATCGTGCCTGTTGTTTTCCATTGCGGGGATCTCCCTTCCTTTGGGCGGGCTGGCCGCGCAGGCGGCGAGCCCGGATGAATGTGTCGGCTTCCTGCCGGTTTACTGCGATGCCGCCCTGGCCTGCAGGTCCAGCAGCACGCCGTCAAACAGCGGCTGCAGCGCGGCCAGGATCTCGCCGCGGCGGGCCAGCGCGCGGGGCAGCTGGTCCTGCGTCAGCTGCAGGCGGGCGCACGCGCCCAGCAGCCGCACGCGGAAATCGGTAAAGCCCAGCGCGGCCAGGGCGGTCTCGGCCCGCTCCACCCGGTCCAGCATGTCCGCCGTGATGGCGGTGCCGGTGGGCACGCGGGTGGCCAGGCAGGCGTAGGCGGGCTTGTCCCAGATGAACAGCCCCGCCTGCCGGGACAGCTGCCGCACCTGCGCTTTGGTCACGCCGCATTCCCGCAGGGGCGAACGCACCGCCAGCTCCCGCAGGGCCGCCATGCCGGGGCGGTCCCCGGCGTCGTCGCTGGCGTTGGTGCCGTCCAAAAGCACCGTGTACCCGTCGGCCGCGGCGGCCTGGCGCAGCTGCGTAAACAGCGCCCGCTTGCAGTGGTAGCAGCGCCGCGGCCCGTTGGCGGCGGCTTCCGGCACCGCCAGAATGTCCGCGTCCACGACGGTCAGGGGAACGTCCAGCTCCCGCGCCAGCCGGCGGGCGTCCTCCAGCTCAAATGCGGGCTGGAACACGGTTTTGACATAATAGGAACGCACGTCGCAGCCATACCGCCGGGCCGCCCATAGCACCAGCGCCGAGTCTGTCCCGCCGGAAAACGCCACCGCGGCACGCGGCACGCCGGCAAAAAAATCCTGTAAAGTCATGGTTTCCTCCTGATCCGGCCGGATAAAAAGGCGCCCGCTTTCTGCTTGAAAGCGGACGCCTTCGTGACATCCATTGCATGGTTTTGTTGTTCGCCGCGCATTGGCCGGAAGGGCGCACGGCGGCAAAAGCGGCAGGATCGCCGGCGTTTGCAGGCGTGCCCGGCCTTCCCGCTGCGCAGCTTCTGCTGCGGCGCGGACGGCTTCAGCCGCCCGCCGTTGCGGAAAGGTCATGCCTGCCGACAGCCGTCCAGCTCCTCCAGCGCGTCTACGGCGCTTTGCACCAGCCGGGCCATGGGCTGGTCCTGGGCCCCTGCGACGATGTTGTCGCACTGGTGCACCGGGATCAGGATGCGCCCGGCCTTGCTCTGCCCCACGGCCACCGCCATTTTGGGGGTGATCTCTCCCAGCATGGCGTCGGCGATCACAATGCCCACCGGGCCGACGATGGCGTCGGCGCTGCGGCAGCCCACCACAACGGCGTTCTCGCCCGTGGCGGCCTGGTCCGCGCCGGCACGGAGCATGGCGGTGGTGGCGGTGCTGTTGGTGCCTACCGCCAGCACCGCGGCCTGCGGCAGCCTGGCCTTGATGGCTGCGACCAGCTGGCGGCCCAAACCGCCGCCCTGGCCGTCGATGACCATGACCTTCACTGCGCATCCCCCTTCCTGGTCGTTGTACGAGGTTATTATCCCACAGGGCCGCACCGCTGTCAAGTACGGCTCTTGTGCGGCGCGCCGCGCGGGGGTATACTGGGAACAGACAAAAATGCTGCGGGAGGCGGAAACGCATGGACGTGATTTTTCTGGACGTTGACGGCGTGCTGGCCACCCCGTGCAGCCGGCGGCTGAACCGCCTGCTGGGGCGCGGCCCGGCCAGCCTGCTGCTGGACCCGCGCGCCATGCGCCACCTGCGGTGGCTGGTGCGGCGCAGCGGGGCGGCGGTGGTGCTTTCCTCCACCTGGCGCGACGGGCTGTACCTGGAAGAGTGCCGCCCCCTGACCGACAACCTGTTCCGCCGCCTGGCGGACAACGGCACGCCCGTTTTTGACGCCGCGCCGGTGCTGGACAGCGGCGACAAGGGCGACGAGATCGCCGCCTGGCTGGCCGCCCATTCCTGCCGCCGCTTTGTGATCCTGGACGACCACGACTTCTTTGGCCGGCGTCCCGCGCTGCATTGCCGCTGGGTGCGGGTCCCGGGGCGCGCCGGCCTGCGCCGCCGTCAGGCCATGCAGGCTCTGCGGGTTCTGCAGGATCCCCGCTGAACCTTTAACAAAATCCAAACGATTTTCAAACACAGTGCAAAATGTTGAAAAGTATATGGAATGTGCTGCAAGAGGGTCGGAAGCAGCGGAAAGTTTTGCCGTCCCCAAAAAAGAACGGAGGATCTTGTTATGGGTATCGTTACCGGGATCGTTGCTGTTTCCGCTGTGGTCATCACCGGCAGGCCGGCCTGGCCGGCGTTGAAAGCGGATTGGGACGGGACGGTTTGACCCCGCTGGCTGACAGGGGAGCCGACGGTGTTCCGGCGCAGGCCGGAAGCCGCGCGCCCCGCAAGCTTCCCGTGTTTTATAACAGTCCGGAGGAACCTGCATGAAAAAATATCGGTATCTGATCCTTGCCATTGCCGCTTTTGCCGGGCTGGCCAGCATCTCGGTAAAGTCTTGGCTGTTTGTCTGCTTTGTGGGACGTTTTCCTGCCGTGCTGCTGACCACGCTGGGCGGCGGCGCGCTGGGCAGCGCCAAATACGGCATCGTCATCGCTGTTATCCTTGTGTTCGTAGTCTGCTATCTGTTTGGCATGTGGTGGTACAAGCGGCTGGTGTCTCCGGTGACCAGCAGCGGATAGGGGTAGACTCGCTGGCCGACCTGGAAACCGGCGGCGTTTTTGCCCACAGCGGCGATCCGGCAGACGGCTTCGTGGCCGAACTCGCCGCCCACCGTGACTTTGTGGCCGGTGCCGAGCCCGTGCTGGTAGACCGCCGCATCGGTGCCGCAGATGCTGGCATAGACCGTTTTCAGCAGCACGTCGTCGGGCCCGCATACGGGCGAGGGCAGATCAACGATGGAGATGTTCTTTTTTCCGTTATAAATCGCAGCGCGCATGGTTTTCCCTCGCATTCGTTCCGTATTTGTAAAAGATGCCAAAAGGCCCGCAGCCTTGGCTGCGGGCCCGGGATGGATCGTGGCTCAGCGGACGCCCTTGGTCAGCGGGATCAGGCACAGCAGCACGATGATGCCGACGATGCCCACCACGATGCCCAGCACCATGTTGCCGAACACCATGGACAGGCACATGCCAACGCCCAGCAGCAGCGCGCCCAGCACGCCGACCACCACGGTGCCCACCGCTTTGGGGGTGACCTTGATGGGGGCCTTGCCCTCCATCTTGCGCCAGACCAGCAGGTCGATCAGCAGGATGACCAAGCCGACCACGCCGCAGACGATACCCTGGGTGAACATGCCCCACTCCGGCAGCAGCGCCATGCACATGCCCAGCGCAAAGAACACGCCACCGATGGTGCCCAGGATCATAGCGACCAATGTACTCTTTTTCATAATCAAATTCCTCCTGAAATTTTGGGCGGCCACGCCGCCGTTTGTTTGGATTTGGGGATGGGCGCCTGCCTCATCGACTGTGGATACTTTACCGCTTGTCTGTTGCGCCAGTGTTGTGGTTTTGTTTGCGAATTGTTAAAAATCGGCGCGCCGCGCGGCGGATGAAAGCTGCTTAAACCACGTTTAGGCGTACTTCCCGGCAGGCGGGCAGGCTGGGAAGCTCCAGCGCAAAGCGGTTTGGCAGATAAAAGCAGGGCGCTTTGCCCAGCGGCAGGCCGCAGTCCGCCAGCAGCTCGGCCACGAACTGCGAGCAGAAATAGTGCCGTTCCCAGCGGAAAAGCAGCCGCAGCAGGCAGCACAGCACGCCCAGCCGGGTGTAGTGGTAGCTTTCCCGCTCTGCCTGCATCTGCCGGATGCGCCGGCGGATACGGGCGTAGGCTTCGTCCGGCACCGAAAGCTGGATGCACCGGCTTTTGGTCACGCCGCGGCGACGGTGCTTTTCCAGCGTCTCCACGGCAAAGCCGCGGTAATTGAAGCTGTAATAGGTGTCCGGGTCCTCTTCCAGCGCAAGGGAGCTGTGGGTATACTCCTGCCCGGCCAGATAGTGGACAAAGGTAGAGACCCAGTCCGAGTATTTTGTCAGCAAAACGGTGACCTTGCGCATGGTATCGACCCCATCCTTTTTTGTATCCGGCGCCTGTCGCCGGAGAGCGGTTCTTTTACAGCATCAGTGTATCGGGGCTTCGTTTCGGTATCGCTTTTGTTTTGTTGTGGAAACATTAAAATCGGGGAAGAAGGGGAAGCCCCGCTTCCCGGTGATTTTGGGTGCACAGGCAAAGGCTGCGCCCGGCAGACGCAGAAGCCCCCGCCGGGCATCCGTAGATGGCAGGCGGGGGCGGCGGACATGTGAAGATACAGAGAAGGTACAGACGCGGGGGCGGTCCCCGGGAGGGCGGTCCCAACGCAAAAAAATCAGGCGCACCGCCCGAAAACGGACGGTGCGCCTGATCAAGTTATAAGGGGTCAGAAACCGCGCAGGGCGTTAAAGCTCAGCGGGGGTTCTTGATGGCAGCCTGAGCGGCAGCCAGACGGGCGATGGGCACGCGGAACGGAGAGCAGCTGACGTAGTCCAGGCCGACGTTGTGGCAGAACTCGACGCTGCTGGGGTCGCCGCCATGCTCGCCGCAGATGCCCAGACCCAGGTTGGGGTTGGCTTCGCGGCCGTCATGGGCAGCCATCTTGACCAGGCGGCCGACGCCGGTCTGATCCAGATGCTGGAACGGATCGCTCTCGTAGATCTTGTTGTCGTAGTAAGCGGTCAGGAACTTGGCGGCGTCGTCACGGCTGAAGCCAAAGGTCATCTGGGTCAGGTCGTTGGTGCCGAAGCTGAAGAAGTCCGCTTCCTTGGCGATCTCGCCGGCGGTCAGAGCGGCGCGCGGGATCTCGATCATGGTGCCGACCTCATACTTCATGTCGACGCCGGCCTCGGCGATCAGGGCGTCAGCAGTCTTGACGATAACGTCCTTGATGAACTTCAGCTCCTTGACCTCGCCAACCAGGGGAACCATGATGTGGGGGGTGATCATGGTGCCGGTCTCGGCAGAGACCTTCAGGGCCGCCTTGATGACGGCGTTGGTCTGCATCTCGGCGATCTCGGGGTAGGTGACAGCCAGACGGCAGCCGCGGTGGCCCATCATGGGGTTGAACTCATGCAGGCTCTCGACCACGTTGGTCAGCTCCTCGGCGGTCATGCCCATGTCGGCAGCCAGCTCGGCAATGTCCTCGGCCTTGGTGGGCAGGAACTCGTGCAGAGGCGGGTCGAGGTAGCGGATGGTCATGGGACGGTCGCCCATGATGCGGTACATGGCGGTGAAGTCCGCCTCCTGGTAAGGCTCGACCTTGGCCAGAGCAGCCTTGCGGGCCTCGACAGTGCGGGCGCAGATCATCTCGCGGACGGCCTTGATGCGGTCCTCGGCGAAGAACATATGCTCGGTACGGCACAGACCGATGCCCTCGGCGCCCATATCGACGGCGTTCTGCGCGTCGGTCGGGTTGTCGGCATTGGTCAGGACCTTCAGCTGGCGAGCCTCGTCGGCCCAGCCCATGAAACGCTTGAAGTTGGTGTTCTCGGTGGAAGCAACGGTAGCGATCTGGCCCTGGTAGATGTTACCGGTGGAGCCGTCGATGCTGATCCAGTCGCCTTCCTTGAAGTCGTGGCCGTTGATGCTGATGGTCTTGGCGTCATAGTCAATGACAACATTGTTGTCGTTGCCGCAGCCGGAGACGCAGCAGGTGCCCATGCCGCGGGCAACAACGGCAGCGTGGCTGGTCATGCCGCCGCGGACAGTCAGGATGCCCTGGCTGACCTGCATGCCGACGATATCCTCGGGGCTGGTCTCCAGACGGACCAGGACGACCTTCTTCCAGTCGGGATCCTTGACCTTCTCCTCGGCGTCCTCGGCGCTGAAGACGATGCGGCCGCAGGCAGATCCGGGGGAGGCGGCCAGGCCCTTGCCGATGGCCTGGGCGGCCTTCAGGGCAGCGGCGTCAAACTGGGGATGCAGCAGGGTGTCCAGCTGCTTGGGCTCAACGCGCAGCACAGCTTCGCGCTCGGTGATAACGCCCTCGTCCACCAGGTCGCAGGCGATCTGCAGGGCAGCCTGGGCGGTGCGCTTGCCGTTACGGGTCTGCAGCATGAACAGCTTGCCGTCCTCGATGGTGAACTCCATATCCTGCATGTCGCGGTAGTAGCTCTCCAGACGGGTGGCGATCTCGACGAACTGGTCGTAGACGTCGGGCATCTCCTCATGCAGCTTGCTGATGGGGGAGGGGGTGCGGATGCCGGCGACGACGTCCTCGCCCTGGGCGTTGATCAGGTACTCGCCCATCAGCTTCTTCTCGCCGGTGGCGGGGTTGCGGGTGAAGGCGACGCCGGTGCCGGAACGCATGCCGGAGTTGCCGAACGCCATCTGCTGGACGTTGACGGCAGTGCCCCACTCGTAGGGGATCTCGTTCATCTTGCGGTAGACGTTGGCGCGGGGGTTGTCCCAAGAGCGGAACACGGCCTTGACGGCGCCGATCAGCTGCTCCTTCGGGTCCTGCGGGAACTCGGAGCCCTGCTTCTCCAGGTAGATGGCCTTGAACTCCTTGACCAGCTCCTTCAGGTCGTCGGCATCCAGGTCGACGTCCTGGGTCACGCCCTTGCGCTCCTTCATGGCGTCGATGCGCTCCTCGAAGAAGCTCTTGCCCAGCTCCATGACGACGTCAGAGTACATCTGGATGAAGCGGCGGTAGCAGTCATAAGCGAAGCGGGGGTTGTCGGTCTTTTTGGCCAAGCCCTCGACGGACTGGTCGTTCAGGCCCAGGTTCAGGATGGTGTCCATCATGCCGGGCATGGACTGGCGGGCGCCGGAACGGACGGAAACCAGCAGCGGGTTCTCGATGTCGCCGAACTTCTTGCCAGTCTGCTCCTCCAGGATGCCCATATACTTGAAGATGTCCGCCTTGATCTCGTCGTTGATCTCGCGGTTGTCAGCGTAGTACTGGGTGCAGGCCTCGGTGGTGATGGTGAAGCCCTGGGGAACCGGCATGCCGGCGTGGGTCATCTCGGCCAGGCCGGCGCCCTTGCCACCAAGAATGTTCTTCATGGTAGTCTGGTCGCCGCCGAAGGCATCATGACCCTCTTTGAACAGGTACAGATACTTCTTGCTCATACTAACCTCCATACATTACGGTTTCTTCCCGGTGTGCCGCGCACACCCGCGTCGCATGGTATCATGTTCAGCATCATCCATTATATCAGACTTTTCCGGGGATTTCCAGCATAAAGTCCACATTTTTTGTGCGGCATTGCCTAAAAAATGCCGATTTTTTGCCCCTTTGGGCTTGCATTTTGCATAGTATTTGCTAAAATTATAATGGGTTGAAAGTTCGGTTTCTATTCTTTCGGCCTGCCTTCGTTGTTCACTGGCCCATGGCCGCACAGGAACGGCAGGGAACAAAACTTCCGCTTTTCTCTTTTCTGCGCGCGGAAGTTCTGCTATACTACCATATAAACGGCGCGCCGGAAAACCGTTTCCGCCGCGCCCATCACGCAATGCACCATGTTCCGGGCGGTGCAGGCCGGCCTGGCAGAGCAAAGCAGGGGATCCCCTTGCCGCCGCGCTGCCGGGCGCATTGCTGCGCGCCCGGACACCCCCCGCAGGCCGCCGCCCGGCCGCGGGCAGACAGAGAGGGGAGTATCCGCCATGAGCGAGACCACTGCACGCGAACGCTTTGCGGCTGCCGAGCGCCGGTACGCCGAAACTTTTGAAAAACACCTGGACAACGGCGTCGAGTTTACAAGCCGCGACGTCTATATCGACCCGGAGGTGGAGATCGCCTCCGGCGCGGTCATCCTGCCCGGCTGCATCCTGAAGGGCAGCACCAAGATCGCCGCCGGCTGCGTCATCGGCCCCAACACGCTGCTGGAAAACACCACCGTGGGCGCCGGCTCCACCGTAAACGCCAGCCAGTGCTACGACAGCACCCTGGGCGAGAACAACAAGATCGGCCCCTTTACCCATGTGCGGCCCGGCACCGTCACCGCCGAGGGCGTCCACCTGGGCGCCTACGTCGAGACCAAAAACGCCAACTTTGCCGAAGGAAACACCGTCAGCCACCTGACCTACATCGGCGACGCCGACGTGGGCAAGTACTGCAACTTTGGCTGCGGCACCGTCACCTGCAACTACGACGGCGAGGGCAAGTACCGCACCACCATCGGGGACTATGCCTTTATCGGCTGCAACACCAACCTGGTGGCGCCGGTCCGGGTGGGCGACCACGCCTACACCGCCGCAGGCTCCACCGTCAGCAAGGACGTGCCCGACGGCGCGCTGGGCATCGAGCGGGGCAAGCAGACCTTCCTGCCCGGCTGGGGTGAGAAAAAGCTGGCCAAATACATTGCCAAAAAGCAGAAGCTGGAAGCCGACAAGGCCGCCAAAACCAGCAAGGACTGATACGCTGCAAACTGCCCGGCGCTGGCCGCCCTGCCTGCGCCGGGCGCCGACTGGACAACGCAAGACGGAAGGAGAGAACATCCCCATCCATGCCACTGTTTAAAAGTTTGTCGGGGGCCGACTGGCTGATCGCCGGCCTGGGCAACCCCGAACCGAAATACGACGGCACCCGCCACAACACCGGTTTTGCCGCTCTGGATTACCTGGCCGACCGCTGGGGCGTCAGCGTCAGCAAGGCCAAATGGCAGGGGCTGTACGGCGTCGTCCAGGTGGACGGCCGCAAAGTGGTGCTGCTGAAGCCTTTGACCTACATGAACCTGTCCGGCCAGAGCATCGCCCCGGCGGCGAACTTTTACAAGATCCCCGCCGACCATGTGATCGTGCTGTGCGACGACATCGCCCAGAAGCCGGGGCATATCCGCATCCGGCCGTCCGGTTCGGCGGGCGGGCACAACGGGCTGAAAAGCATCATCGCCAGCCTTGGCGGCGACGGCTTTTACCGGGTGCGCATCGGGGTGGGGGAGAAGCCCAACCCCCAGTACGATCTGGCCGCCTGGGTTCTGGGCAAGTTCCCGCCGGAGGACGCCAAGGCCGTGGCCGACCGCCTGCCCGACGTGGAAGCCGCCTGCCGCCTTTTGATGGACGGCAAGCTGGCCGAGGCGCAGAACAGGTATAACCATTAAATGAAAAACGTCCTCCCCCTGCGCGCAAGGACGTGCAGGAAAAGGGCGTTGTGCGAAAGTAGGGAAAGGCTGCGTCACCGGCGGCGGGCGAACAGCGCCTCGAACCGGCGCACCGCCAGCCCGTACAGCAGGTAACAGACCGCCAGGCAGACGGCCAGGATGCCCGCCAGATACCCCCACCGCGCCAGCCCGCCGCCCGGCTCCAACACCGGGAAAAGCGGCAGCAGCATCGGGTGGGCCAGATACAGGAAAAAGCTGCCGGCGCTTAAAAAATGCACCGCCCGCTGCGCCCGGCCGCCCGGCCGGACCCGGCAGGGCAGGCAGACCGCCAGCAGCACCAGCGCCGTGAACGCGCCCTCCCAGGCCATGCGCTCGAACCCGAAAGCCATGGGCAGCAGCAGGCAGAACCCGCCGTACAGCAGAGCGCGGCCTTCTTTTAACGCGTAAAACAGCGTGACGCCGAACAGAAAAGCGTACAGCTCCATGGGCGGATTTTTGGCGCTGAATTCCGAGATATTGTCCACGCTGCCGGCGGGCAGGGCGGTCAGCGCCTGCTCGATGGCGCGGCCCAGCAACCCTTTGCCGCCCAGGCAGGCGAGCAGCAGCGCAAAGCTGCCCCAAAACCGCCCGGCGGCAAACCGGAGGCCCAGGCCCTCCAAAAGGCGGTGCAGCCAGGGGGCCAGCAGGTAGAAAAAGGCGAAGGCGCTCATCGTCCACAGCGCGTTGCGGTTGTTCCAAAGCATCCAGTCCTCGCTGGGCAGCCACATCTGCAAAAAGAACACGTAGCGCAGATACCGCGGCCCGCAGGGGCCGTTCGGGCCGAACACCTGGCCCGCAGGCATGCCGCCGGCCAGATACCCGACCGCGTCAAAGGCAAACCGCACCGCCAGCACCAGCCAGTACAGCGGCAAAATTCGCCGCGCCCGGCCGGCATAGTAGGCCCCCGGCTTGGGCTGCCGGTCCAGGCTGGCCATGGTCAGGCAGCCGCTCAAAATAAAAAACAGCAGCACGCCGTTGCCGCCCACCCAGGTCACGCTGTCCAGCCCGGCTGCCTGCCCGGCATGGACCAGCAGCACCATGGCGGCGGCCAGCACGCGCAGCAGGTCCAGCGCCGGGTTGGGGTTGCGGGAAATTGCAGACTGTGCCATGGGCAGGCTCCTTTCGGCAGCGGGGCTGCCGGCGTTTTAGTTGCCGTTTTCTCCTATATCAAGTATAGCCGCCCTGCGGCGGCCTGACAAGTGGACAGGTGACCTTATGTTCCAGCAGCTGTTTACCGCCACAACTGAATATGCCAAACTGGCCGGCGCGCTGGGGTCCCCCGGCGCGGCGGCGCTGTTCGGGCTGCCGGCTGCCGGCCGGGCGCAGGCGTATGCGGCGCTGTGCCGCACGCTGGGCAGACCGCTGTGCATCGTTACCCCCGGCGAGGCCGAGGCCACCCGCTTTGCCGCCGACCTGAACACGCTGGGCGTGCCGGCGGCGGTGTTCCCCGCCAGGGATTACGTGCTGCGCCCCATCGAGGATACTGCCCGCGAGTACGAGTACCGCCGTTTGGGCGTGCTGGGCGATCTGGTGGGCAGCCGCTTGCAGGCCGTCTGCGTCCCCTGCGAGGGGCTGACCCAGTACACCACCCCGAAAGAGGAGTTCTGCCGCAACACCCGCACGCTGCGCCCCGGCGACGCCATCCCGCGCGGGGAGCTGACCGCCGCCCTGTACGCGGCCGGCTACATCCGCCGCGACCGGGTGGACGGCCCCGGCCAGTTTTCCATCCGCGGCGACATTGTGGACATCTACGCCCCCGACATGAAAGCCCCCGCCCGCATCGAGTTCTGGGACGACGAGATCGACAGCCTGCACAGCTTTGATCTGGCCACCCAGCGGCGGGAGGACGCGCTGGAAAAGCTCTACCTCAGCCCCGCGCGGGAGGTGTTGTTCGGCGCGCCCGCCGACGCGGCGGCGCTGCTGCGGGCGGCGCTGGCCAAACAGCGGGGCAAAAAAAAGACCGCCATGGCCGCCTGCATGCAGGCCGACCTGGCCATGCTGGACGGCGGCGCCATGCCCGCCGCCATGGACAAGTACATCACGCTGCGCTACCCGCAGCCCGCCACCATCCTGGACTATTTTGAGGCGCCGGTTTTGATTTTGGAGGAACCTGCCTCACTGCGGGAGGCCGAGCGCGCCAACCAGTTCCGCCGGGACGAGGAGTTCAAGAGCCTGCTGGAGGACGGCGTCCTCTGCGCCGGGCTGGACGACCTTTACGCCGCGCCGGGCTGGACGCTGGCCCAGGCGGCCCGCTTCCCCACGCTGTGCGCCGAGAATTTTGCCCGCAGCATGCCGGACGTCAAGCTCAAGGAGATCGTCAACGCCCCCGCCCACACGCTGCCCGCCTGGGGCGGCGAGGTGGCCGGCCTGGCCGACGACGACCTGGCCCCGCTGACCAAACAGGGCTACGCCGTCACCGTGCTGGCCGGCACCGAGCGCGCTGCCAAAGGCCTGGCCCGCGACCTGCGGGACAAGGGCTTTTCCGTCACCGAGCAGCCCGGCGCAGCCCCCGCGCCGGGGCTGGTGCAGGTGCTGCCGGGGCATCTGTCCTCCGGGTGCGAGTACCCCTTTGCCAAATACGCGCTGATCACCGGGCGGGCCTTTGGCGAGTCCACGGCAGCCAAGCGCAAAAAGGCAAAGAAAAACAAGGACGCCCTGTCCAGTTTGAGCGACATCACCCCCGGCGACCTGGTGGTACACCAGAACCACGGCATCGGCCGCTATGCGGGCATCCGCCGCATGGAGGTGCAGGGCGTTACCAAGGATTACCTGCGCATCGAGTACGACAAAAAAGACGTGCTCTATGTGCCGGTCACCCAGCTGGATCTGCTGTCCCGCTACACCGCCCCCGGCGACAGCGACAAAGTCAAACTCAGCCGTCTGGGCGGCGTCGAGTGGGCCAAGACCCGCAAGCGGGTGCGCGCCGCCACCGAGCAGATGGCGCAGGAGCTGATCGAGCTGTACGCCCGGCGCAAGCAGGCCCACGGCTACGCCTTCCCGCCCGACGACACCTGGCAGGCTGATTTCGAGCAGCGCTTTGCCTATGAGGAGACCCCCGACCAGCTGGCCGCCGCCGCCGACATCAAGCACGACATGGAGCAGAACTGGCCGATGGACCGGCTGCTGTGCGGCGACGTGGGCGTGGGCAAGACCGAAGTGGCGCTGCGGGCCGCCTTCAAGTGCGTGATGGGCGGCAAGCAGTGCGCGATTTTGGCCCCCACCACCATTTTGGCCTGGCAGCACTTCAACACTGCCATCTCCCGCATGGAAGCCTTCCCCATCCGTATCGGACTGCTCAGCCGCTACCGCTCCGCCAAAGAGCAGAAGGAAACGCTGCGCGGCCTGAAAGCCGGCACGGTGGACATCGTGGTGGGCACCCACCGGCTTTTGTCCGGCGACGTCAAATTCAAGGATCTGGGCCTGGTCATCATCGACGAGGAGCAGCGCTTTGGCGTCAAGCACAAGGAAAAGTTAAAGGAAAACTTCATCGGCGTGGATATGCTGACGCTGTCGGCTACGCCGATCCCCCGCACGCTGAACATGGCGCTGTCCGGCATCCGGGATATGTCCACCATCGAGATGCCCCCCACCGAGCGCCGCCCCGTGGAGACCTACGTGCTGGAGTACGACGACGGCATCATCGCCGAGGCCATCAAGAAGGAGCTGGCCCGCGGCGGCCAGGTCTACTACCTGCACAACCGGGTGGACAACATCGACGAGTGCGCCGCCCGCGTGGGCAAGCTGGTGCCAGGGGCGCGGGTGGGCGTGGCCCACGGCAAAATGACCGAGGAGCAGATCTCCACCGTTTGGCAGCAGCTGCTGGACGCCGAGATCGACATCCTGGTCTGCACCACGCTGATCGAGACGGGCGTGGACGTGCGCAACTGCAATACCCTGATCATCGAGAACGCCGACCGCATGGGCCTGTCCCAGCTGTATCAGATCCGCGGCCGGGTGGGCCGGTCCAGCCGGCGGGCTTACGCCTACTTCACCTTCCAGCGCGACAAAGTGCTGACCGAGATCGCATCCAAGCGGCTTTCGGCCATCCGGGAGTTCACGGCTTTCGGCTCCGGCTTCCGCATCGCCATGCGGGACTTGCAGATCCGCGGCGCGGGCAACCTGCTGGGCCACAGCCAGCACGGCCACATGGAGGCCGTGGGTTACGACCTGTATGTCAAGATGCTGGGCCAGGCCATCGCGCTGGCCAAGGGCGAGCAGCCCGCCCCGGACAAGAGCGACTGCCTGGTGGACATCAACGCCGACGCCTACCTGCCGGAAAAGTACATCTCCGACGCGGCCGGCCGCATCGAGGCATACAAGCGCATCGCCGCCATCGAGACGGCCGACGACGCCACCGACGTGCTGGACGAGCTGATCGACCGCTACGGCGACCCGCCCCGCAGCGTGCAGGGGCTGGTGGACATCTCGCTCATCCGGGTCACCGCCGCCCGCGCCGGCATCAACGAGATCGCCCAGAAGGGCGACGCGCTGCTTTTGTACACCGACGTCATCGGTCCCAACCAACTCAAGCCCCTGGTGGAAGCCATGCCGCACCGGGTGCTGTACAGCGCGCTGGGGCGGCCCGCCATCTCGCTGCATGTGGCAAAGGGCGAGGACCCTCTGGTCATCCTGCGCGATGCTGTGGCGCTTTTGCCGGGGGCGCAGCCTTCCGGCGGGGCATAACGCCTGCGCGCCCACAGAATTTACACAACCAGCGCCGCCCTTTTGCTTGAAAACGGCGGACAAAAAAGCTATAATGGCTTTATATCCTGCGTATTTTGCGCATCGAAAGCCATATAAAGGAGAGAACCCACCCACATGAAACAGAAGTTTATCAGCCTGGGCCTCGCGCTGGCCATGCTGCTTGGCGTCGCGGGCTGTAACGTCACCACGCCCGCCACGGTCGGCACCATCGGCGGCGTCGAGATCCCGGCCGGCATCTACCTGCTGGCCCAGTACAATGCCTACAACACCACCGCCGACCTGGTGGATTTCGCCACCGGCGAGAGCGCTTCCGACGTCAGCGTGGTGCTGAACGCCGAAGTCACCGGCACCATCAACGGCGAGGAGGTCACCACCGACGGCGCCGACTACATCAGCCGGCTGACCATGTCCGCCGTCGAGTATTACGCGGCGGTCGAGAAGATGTTTGACGAGCTGGGCGCCACGCTGGAGGATGCGGCCACCTCGGAGGTCGCCCAGGCGGTGGACTCGATGTGGACGACGAACGGCGACCTGTACCAGGCCAACGGCATCGGCCGGACGTCGCTGGAGGCGTATCTGAACAACGCCCAGAAAGCGCGGGCCTGCATGGAGGTCATGTACGGCCCCGACGGCCAGCAGCCGGTGAGCGACGAGGAATATGAGCAGTTTATCACGGAGGATTGCCGCTATATCGAGAGCGTGACGCTGCCGATGGTGAACTACTCCAATTTTGTCTACGCCTTCAACGACGAGGAAATGAACACGGCCATCAACGACATTGCCGACGACTGCCTGGCGTATCTGCAGCAGAATGCGGGCGGCAGCGGGCTGGAAAGCTATACCGCCCTGTACGGGGCGGCCAGCCAGTACCTGCCGCAGGTCATGTCGGTGATGGGGTCCACGATGGAGAGCGCGCAGACCAGCTATTACATCGGGTCGCAGCTGTATCTGCCCGACGACCTGGCCGGCTATGACGACGGCGACGGCGGCAACGTGCTGACCGACCCGCTGGACGCCGCCCCCGGCGAATGGGTCAAGATCGACCTGACCAGCTCCATTGTGCTGGCGCGCGCGGTGGATCCGTTCTCGATGTACGACCTGTCCGCCTATCAAAGCAACTATGACCTGCTGACGGCTTACAAGCTGGAGGAGTTCCAGACGGAGCTGTACGAGCAGGGAGCGGCGATGGAGCACGCATTGGATCAGGGTGCACTGGGAACTTACAGCGCGTCGAACATCAAGTACAGCGTCTGACGCTGACACGACCGCACACAGCGCGGGACTGCCGGCAGCGCCCGCGGCCTGCCGCGGGATGCCTGCGGCGAAAAGCCCCGCCCATACCGGAAGCCGGGGCTTGTCCCCGGCTTTTGCTGTTGGCGGGGGAAAACGCAGGAAACGCCCGCCGCAATGCGGCGGCGGACGACAGGGGACGGCGGCCCGCGGGGCGGCCGCCCCGCAGGAAAGGCGGCCGGCCGCCGGAAAACGGAGGAATTGCCATGAAACAAACGCTTGCACGCATGCTCAGCCTGTGCTTGGCCTGCTGCCTGCTGGCCGGCATGGCGGCGCTGCCCGCCGCCGCTGCCACGCCAGGCGTGCAGCCCGCGGGGACCGTGATGGACACGCTGCTGGACGTGCCCATCCTGGGCGACCTGCTGCGCCTGTTCACCGATGACGGGACGGACGCGGCGCAGGGGGCCACCGACGAGGAGGCCGGACGGGATACGGACGAGAACGCCGACCCGGCGACGGACGAAAGCGCCGGCCGGGCGACGGACGAATCGGCGCGGCGTGTGATCGCGCCGGAACAGTGGCCGGAAAGCTGGATGGTGGGCGCGGTTGCGGCCGGGGGGCGGTATCCTGCCGGCACGCCGGAGTCCGCCCGCAGCCTGACGGCGGCCGTCACGCTGTGGAGCGCCGTGCCGCTGGCCGACGGCGGCAGCCTGAACGCCGCGGCGCAGGAGGAAACGAACTTTGGCAGCCTGGCGGCGGATGCGGTCGGCTATGCGGTGGCGTCCCACAGCGTCTGGCGGCAGCCGGAGCTGGCGGACCTGCCGCTGGTGGCGGCGGTGGACGGCGCGCGTTTTGTGCAGACGGTCCCGGCCGGCGCTGTGCTGGACGAGGCGACCCTGGGCGATTACCTGCAGGACGCCAGGCTGGCGCTGGTGGTGGTCTCGCCCCGGAAGCTGTGCCAGGTGCTGGGCACGGCCCTGCAGGAGGAGGACGGCTGGCTGCAGCTTAGCGGACTGAGCCTGCGGTACCGGATGGAGAACGGCACGGCCGTGCTGACGGAAGTGTGCCTGGCAGGGCTGGACGGCGCGCAGCCGGTCGACCCTGACGATACGGAGCCGCGCATTGCGCTGGCGCTGCCGGCGGATCTGCTGGAGCGCTTTGGCCTGACGGAAGCGGACGGCTATCAGGATTACCTGGGCGGAGCCGGGACGTCCCGCGCGGCGGCGCAGCCACTGACGCTGCACGGCGCGCTGCTGGACCTGCCCCGCAACTGCGACGGCGAAACGCTGGCGGCGCTGCTGGGCCGCACCGGCAGCACCGGGCGCGGCCTGCCTGAGGGGGCGGCCGCCTGGTCCGCCCGGCTGCTGACCGACGGCACGGCCGCCGCGGGCACGGCCACGGTGTATGTGGACGGCGCGGCGGCGCAGGCTGTGCTGGCGGAGGACGGCTGGCTGACAGTGGACGGCCTGACGCCCGGCAGCCATACCCTGCAGCTGGTGCAGGGCGGGCCGGCGCTGTATTTGAGCAGCGTGACGGAGTACGGCACGGCGGACGGCAGGCAGCTGCCCGTTGTGGCGCTGCCGGAAGATTTTGCGACAGTCCCGGCAGCCACGCCGACCCCTGTGCCGACCGCCACGCCTGCGCCCAGCGCCACGCCCGCGCCTACCGCGACACCTGTGCCGACGGCCACGCCGGCCCCGGCGTCCTCGCAGACCGTCACGGTCACAGCCACCGCCACGCCTGCGCCCACCGCGACGCCGGTTCCGGTGGTCGTCCAGCCGACGGCCGCGCCCAGCGCCACGCGCCGGCCCTCCAACGTGGAGGACCCCCTGGCGGGGACCATCATCGGCGTAACGCCCGCGCCCACCCTGGAGCCGACCGCAACGCCCAGCCCCACGCCCGCGCCCACCGCAACGCCGGAGGCGTCGGAACCGGAGCCGCCGGCAGAACAGGCGTCCGGTATGCTGCCGCTGTACATCGGGATCGGCGTGCTGGTGGTATGCGGCATCGTGGTGGCCGTTGTGGTGATCCGCCGCCGGATGGAGGAAAACGGCGGCAAAAACAACCGCTACCGCCGCAAAAACTGAGAATCATGCAACAAAAAACAGGCAGCCTGCCCCGGACTTGCGCCGGAAAGCAGGCTGCCTGCTTGCGTTTGCAGGGTCAGCCGCGCGTGGTGCCAAACTGGACGCCGATCCCGACGGCGGCCAGGACCAGCAGGGCGATCAGCTGGATGGTGCCGGCCGGGATGGCAAGCCCCAGCTGGACCAGGCTGGACAGGATGCTGCTTGCGCCCGAAAGGCCGGTGGCCAGGATCATGACCGGGCGCACGAATTTCAGCGCCAGCGCGCCGACCGCGATAAAGACGGCCGCCAGGATGACCAGACGCAGCCAGCTTTCCATCGCAGCCTGGGACAAAATCGACGAGGCGAACAGCGCGCCGCAGGCGCCGCAAAAGACAAAGATGCCCGCGTCGTACAGCCAGGAACAGAACCCGGCGACCACAAGCGCGGCCACGACGCCGACGATCAGCGAAGCGGACTGGTCCAGAAAGTTGGCTGCAATGTCGCTGGCGACGGAAAAGCCCAGCAGCGCGCCGGTCAGCATGATGCCGGCCTTGCGCAGTCGGTAGCCGGCAAAGCAGATCAGCGCCCCCAGCGCCAGCGAGATCACGGCCGACGGAACGTTGCCGATCAATTGGGTAAGATCCATGGTAAAACCCCTCCTGTTACAGCTGCGGAGCGTACGGCGGCCGCGCGCCGGGAAAGCAGCCCCGGCCGGCGGCTCGGCGTTTCTCCGCTGTGTTTGAAAGTATGCCGCCGCCCGCCGGCGCGCGCGGCGCGGAAAAGGCGGCGGGGGCGGCGGTGCGCGCCCTGCCGAAAAACCCAGATCATTGTACCATGTCCCAGGCCGGGGCGCAAGAAAAAACGGCGGCGCAGGCCCGCCAAACGCCTGCGCCGCCGTGTGAAGTTTTGGGGGACCGGACGCCGGCTTATGCCTGGCGGGAGAACAGCTTGGGCATGGCCTTGTACAGGATCAGCGCGCCGATCACCGTCAGGATGGTCTCGGGCAGCATGTAGCTCAGGTTATACACAAAGCTGTAAAACCAGCACAGGGCGTCCTGGCCCATGGTGTTGATGAAATTGGCGCCCCATTCAAAGTTGGTCAGCCATTCGACCGCATAGTCGTAGTCCTTCCAGACGATGTAACCGGACAGGAAGCTGCACACAAAGCGCAGCAGGCAGACCACCGCGGTGCCGACGCTGACGCCGGCGGCGCGGCTTTTGAAAGGTTTGCTGAACACGTCCGCCAGGCCCAGCACTGTGAACGCCAGCAGATAGTCCAGCAGCACGCAGCCGATCTGCGCGCCCAGGGTGGCGCAGTAGGCCAGGTTGCTGATGCCCAGCACAAACTGGATCAGGCTGTAAATGAAAGCGGTGCCGGCGCCCCACTTTGCGCCGTGGCGCAGGCCCATCATCACAATGGGCAGCATGGACAGCAGAGTGATGGCGCCGCCGTGGGTCCACATCAGCGGGAACTGGATTTCGGAAAGCACGGTGGCCAGCGCGATCATCAGCGCGGCTTCCACCAGAGTGCGGGTGCGGGAATGGGTTGCAGACATGATTGTAACGCTCCTTCACAAAGTTGCGGCTGCCGGACGGCGCAAAGCCGCCGGCGCAGGCCGCCTTGGCGGAAAATAGTACATAAAAACAAGAAAAGCGCCTGCAAACATGCAGGCGCGCAAAAGCCGCTTCATCCCGTTTGAAGGATGGTGTACAAACTTCCTACGCCGGCATTACCCGGATCAGGTTCAAGGCGACCTGGGGCTGCAATTTACCCCAATCTCAGCCGAGAAGAACTCTCAGCGCCCCTGTTTTTATGTCCAACACAAGTATAGCGGGTTTGTGCAAAATGTCAAGGATTTTTTGGCGGACGGATCCCCGCGCCCCGGCAGCCGGGGAAGGGGGGCGGCCGCGCAGCCCCACTTGCGGCCCATGGCAGAATATGGTACAGTAGCAGCCGGAATATCCCCCGCAAAACCGGGGCGGAAAGGCGGCCTGGATATGGCTAATATTTACGATGATCCCGCATTTTTTGAGCAATACGCGCAGATGCCCCGCAGCCGGGGCGGGCTGGCCGCGGCAGGCGAGTGGCACCAGCTGCAGCCGCTGTTCCCGCAGCTGGCCGGAAAAGCGGTGCTGGACGTGGGCTGCGGCTACGGCTGGCACTGCAAATATGCCGCCGACCAGGGCGCAGCGCGGGTGCTGGGCATTGACGTCAGCGAGAAAATGCTGGCCGAGGCCGCCCGCCGCAACGCCCGCCCGGCGGTGGAATACCGCCGCTGCGGGCTGGAGGAATACGAATACCCGGCCGCCGCCTGGGACTGCGTGGTGTCCAACCTGGCGCTGCACTACATTGCCGATCTGGACGGCGTTTACCGGAAGGTGTACCACACGCTGAAACCCGGCGGGACCTTTCTGTTCAACATTGAGCACCCGGTGTTCACCGCCGGCGTGGGGCAGGACTGGCTGTATGCCCCCGACGGCCGCCCGCTGTGCTGGCCGGTGGACGACTATTACCGGCCCGGCCCGCGCAAAACGCAGTTTTTGGGCTGCGAGGTGGAAAAGCAGCACCATACCCTGACCCAGATCCTGATGGGGCTGCTGGACGCGGGCTTTGCGCTGCAGGCGGTGGTGGAGGCCGAGCCGCCCGCCGAGATGCTGGACCAGCCCGGCATGCGCGACGAGCTGCGCCGCCCCATGATGCTGCTGGTCAAGGCGGTCCGGCCGGCGGAGTGACCCGCCGCGCGGTTTACAAAACCGTCCTTTCCCCGATATAATAGAAGCGTACCGTCCTGCCCTCCGCTATATGGGAAGGAGACCGCCCATGCCTGCCAAAACCGCCGCCCGTTTGCCCCGGACCATTGCCGCCGGCCTGCGCCGCCACCGTGCCGCGCTGGGCCTGCTGGCGCTGGCGCTGCTGGGGCTGTGCCTGTTTTGGGCTGCGCGGGGCAGCCGCGCATGGATGGACGCCTGGCTGCGGTATGTCTCGATGCCCTTCAAGCGGGCGGTGTCGGCAGCGGTGGACCCGCTGCCCTTCTCGGCCTGCGAGGCCGCGGCCACCCTGGCCATTTTGGCGGCGGCGGCGCTGCTGGTGCGGGCGGTGGTGCTGGCTGTGCGGGGTGTCCGCAACCGGCTGGGCACCTGGCTGCTGCATTTTGCCGCGCTGGCCGCCTGGATCTACCTGCTGGTCTGCGCTTTCTGGGGCACCCAGTATTACGGCGCGACCTTTGCCGAGCAGGCCGGCATGACCGCCGCGCCTGTGTCGGCGCAGGAGCTGGAAACGGTGGCAGCCTACTTTGCGGCCCGGGCCAACGCCGCGGCAGACAGCGTGCCGCGGGACGCAGACGGCCTGTTTGCCGCCGACAAAACGGAGATCCTGGACGCCAGCGCCGGCATCTACGACGCCATGGTGGTGGAATACCCCTTCCTGGCCGGGCCGGAGCGCCGCCCCAAGCCGGCCTTCTACTCCAAATTGATGAGCGCTTTCGGGTTTACCGGCTACCTTTGCCCACTGTTTGGCGAGAGCACCCTCAATGTGGACTGCCCGGCGGTGTTCCTGCCGGTGACCGTCGCCCATGAGTTTGCCCACCAGCGGGGCGTGGCCGCCGAGCAGGAGGCCAATTTCTGCGGCATCTACGCCGCCGTTACCAGCGGCGACCCGGTGTACGCCTATTCCGGCTGGCTGTACGGCTACCTGCATTTGTCCAACGCACTGTACAGCGTTGACCCTGACCGCGCCAACGCCCTGACAGCAGGGCTGTGCCCCGAAGCGCGGGCTGACCTGGCCGACAACAACGCCTACTGGGCAAGCTGGGAAGGTCCGGTAGAGCAGGTGGGCAGCGCCGTGTACGAGGGCTTTCTGCAAAGCTACGACCAGGAGCTGGGCATGCGCAGCTACGGCGCCTGTGTGGATTTGCTGGTGGAAAAATTTCTGCCGGCGGCCGGCTGACCTTTGTCCCCCGCCCGGGCGCAGGGCAGACCTTGTGGGCGCGCTGGGACCGGACCGCAACAAGTTGTGCTTTGCGCTGCCGGGTATGGCGGCGCAGTATGGCGATGCAGCGATAAAATTTACATATTTTTCCTGCACGCTGCCCTTGCGCCGACGGCCGGGGCAGTATATAATGGTAGATATATCGACAAAATGACACCGAGGAGTCGCCGCATGTCATGCGGTCAAAACAGGAGCGGACAGGATGCGAAACCATAAGGCAATGCGATATTTCTCCGGCAGTACCTTTCAGCGGCTGCCGCTTTACAAGCTGGCGATGGGCGGCATAGCCATGGTCCTGTGCGCCGGGATCGGCGTCAGCGCCATGGCTGCGGCGTTTATCGGCACGCCCCGCCAGACCCAGCCCAATACCGAGGCGGTGCAGCTTGCCACCGACGAGACGGCGGCCCGACCCACCGCTCGGCCCACAGCCGCCCCCACCGCGACGCCGTCGCCGGTCATCAGCGTGCGCAGCGAGGTTTCGGTGGTGCAGCAGGACATCGGCGTGCAGCTTTACCGCATGGCGGACGACTCCGACGGGCAGGAGGGGACGGACGCCGACCTGCCGCTGATCGGCGTGGAGCTGAGCATCACCATCACCGATGCCGACGGCAATGCGGCCGACTACCCGGTGGATACCGAGAGCGGCACGGTGCTGGCGGAGGATGTGGAGCCGGGCGACTACGAGATCTCCTTCCCGGATGTGGAAGGATACCATATGCCCGCCCCGGTCGGCATCACGGTGCACGAAAAAATCGAGTACAAGGCGGATATTGAAGCCGTACAGGATAAGATCGTCCAGGCCGAGGAGGTCGTGGAAAGCGAGGAGGACTCCAGCTATGGCGGCGGTACCGTCGTGGAGGACGAGATCGTCGACACGGTCGCCTATGCCGAATCCAGCAAGGTGGAGATCGGGCGCAGGACGGTGTACACGGCGGAGCTGAGCGACGGTGGGTACCTGCTGCTGACGGACGGCTCGGTGACGGCCTACAAGCCGGTCTATGACGCATCGACCGGCGAACTGACCGGCGCCCGCCGCGACGGCTCGGCCCGCTTTGCGGCGGCCGGCGGATTGCCGGGCGCCGTGGGGCTGGCAGGGCTTTTGCGCCACGGAAGCAACGCCCCCGCCGTCACCCCGGAAGCGGTGACGCAGGAGGAGACAGGCGCGGAGGCCACCGCGACGCCGGCGGCCAGCGCCACACCGGAACCGACGGCCAGCCCGACGCCGGAGCCGACGGCGGCTCCCACCCCGACGCCCACCCCGGAGCCGACGCCGGAACCCACGCCCACGCCGGCGCCGACCGCCGCGCCCACCCCCACGCCGGCGCCCACGCCGACTGCGACGCCCAACGACCCCACCGCCGGCTGGCCGGAGGAGATCGGGGCGGCGGACCTGGCCGGGTACGGCTTTGCGGTCACGGCGGAAGAAGAAATTACATACGAGTATACCGGCTGGCAGAACATCGGCGGCAACAACTACTATTACGATCCGGCGACCCATCAGCCGGTCACCGGCACCCAGGTCATCCAGGGCAATGTGTATGAGTTTGCGGCGGACGGCGCGCTGAACCAGACTGCCCGCGGCATCGACGTGTCCAAGTATCAGGGCAACATCGACTGGAACGCGGTGGCGGCGGACGGCATCACCTTTGCCATCATCCGCGTGGGTTACCGCGGTTACGGCAGCGGCGCGCTGGTGGAGGATTCCACCTTCCGCAAAAACATCCAGGGCGCAACGGCCGCCGGCCTGCGCGTGGGCGTTTACTTCTACAGCCAGGCCGTCAACGAGGCCGAGGCGGTGGAGGAGGCCAGCATGGTGCTGAGCCTGTGCCAGGGATACAGCCTGCCGCTGGGCGTTTACTTTGACACCGAGAAGGTGGCGGGGGACACCGGCCGCGCCGACGGCATCTCGGCCGCGCAGCGCACCGCCAATGCGGTCGCTTTCTGCGAGACGATCCGCAACGCGGGGTATAACGCAGGCGTTTACTCTTACGCCAGCTGGTTCTACAATTCGCTGAACTTTGCCAACATCAGCAAGTACCGGATCTGGATCGCCCAGTACCGCGACACGCTGGACTTTGGCTACCATTACGACATCTGGCAGTACACCAGCAGCGGCAAGGTCAACGGTGTGCCCGGCAACGTGGATATGAACATCGGCTGACAAAAAACGGCATATAAAAAGACCGCCCCGGCAGCGGGGGAGGGAAAAGCACCCTCCCGGCCGCCGGGGCGGTCTGTTGTTTGCGGGTTGCGTGCCGCGCCTTAAAGGGCGGCGGGGCGGCGCGCGGTCACAGCCGCACCGACCACCCGTCAAAGGCAAAGCGGCCCGCGCCGTGGCGCAGCAGGCAGCGGGCGTTCAGGCGGGCAAAGGCGGCGGCCATCTCTCCGGCCAGCCCGGCGGGCACGTCCAGGCTGTGGTGGCCGGGCAGGATGCGCCGCACCGGCAGCGCGGCCGCCCGGCGCAGCGACCGCAGATAGGCCTGCGGGTCGGTGGAGGGGAAATCCGCCGCCAGCTCGCCCAGGTAGACCAGGTCGCCGGTGAACAGATAGCCGGCGGCAGGCTCCCAGTAGCAGACATGCCCCGGCGAGTGGCCCGGCGTGTGCAGCACCCGCAGCTGGCGGTCGCCCAGGTCGATGGTCTCGCCGTCCCGCCACAGCCGGGCGGGACGCCCCTGGAACACCCGGTAGCCGTCCAAATCAAAACCTGCCGGCAGGCGCGGGTCGCGCAGCTGGGCGCGCACCGCGGCCGGCGGCAGCGGGAACTGCCCGGTCAGCCAGTCCAGCTCCGCCCGATGGGCCGCAAAGGAAGGAAAGCCGCGCAGCCCGCCCATGTGGTCCCAGTGGGCATGAGTCAAAACGGCGGTGACGGGCCGGCCGGCCAGCCCGGCGGCCACGGCGGCGATCTGCCCCACGCCCATCCCGGTGTCGATCAGCAGGCTGGCGCGGTCGCCGTTCAGCAGGTAGCAGTGGGGCTCCTCCCAGTGGTCATACTCGCTGATGGCATAGGTGTCGGCGTCGATGGCCTCCACCGTGAACCAGCGGTCAGAGGGGGGGTGCTGCGGCATGGCGGGCGCTCCTTCCGGCGGGAACTCTTTCACCCGCAGGGCGTTTGCAGCCTGGCGGCCGAACCGCCGCGCACCTGGCCGCTGCCGCGGATGATATACTTGTAGGTGCACAGCTCGGCCAGGCCCATGGGCCCGCGGGCGTGCAGCTTCTGGGTCGAGATGCCCATCTCGCAGCCCAGGCCGAACTCGCCGCCGTCGGTGAAGCGGGTGGAGGCGTTGACGTAGACCGCCGCGCTGTCCACGCAGGAGACAAAGCGGGCCGCCGCGGCGTCGTCCGCCGTGACGATGGCGTCGCTGTGGTGGGTGGAGTGGGCGCCGATGTGGGCGATGGCGTCGTCCAGGCTGTCCACCACGCCCACAGCCAAGATATAATCCAAAAACTCGGTGTCAAAGTCGTCGGGGCCGGCGGGCGTGCCGGGGATGACAGCGGCCGCGCGTTCGTCCAGCCGCAGCTCCACCGGGGCCAGGCCCGCGGCGGCGCGTTCGTCCACCAGCGCCTGCTTCAACAGGGGCAGAAACTGCGGCGCGGCGTCCCTGTGCACCAGGCAGACTTCCCCGGCGTTGCAGACGCTGGGGCGGCTGGTCTTGGCGTTCTCGACGATGGACGCCGCCATTTCCAGGTCGGCGGCCTTGTCCACATAGATGTGGCAGATGCCGGTGCCGGTCTGGATGCAGGGCACCGTGGCGTTGGCCACGCAGGCCGAGATCAGCCCCTTGCCGCCGCGGGGGATCAGCAGGTCCACCAGGCCGTCGGCGGTCATCAGCTCGTTGGCGGAGGCGTGGGAGGTGTCCTCGATCAGGCTGACGGCGGTCTCGGGCAGGCCCGCCTGCGCCAGCCCGCGGCGCAGCGCCGCCACAATGGCGCTGCAGCTGCGCCAGGCGTCCCGCCCGCAGCGCAGCACGCAGGCGCTGCCCGCCTTGATGGCCAGCGCCGCCGCGTCGGAGGTGACGTTGGGGCGGCTCTCGTAAATAATGGCGATCACGCCCATGGGCACGGCGGTCTTTTCGATCACCAGGCCGTTGGGCCGCACGACCTGCCGCAGCACCGCGCCCACCGGGTCGGGCAGGGCGGCGACCTCCCGCATGCCCTTGGCCATGTCGGCCAGGCGGGTGTTGGTCAGCGCCAGGCGGTCCAGCATCACGTCGGACACTTTGCCGCGGGCAGCGTCGATGTCCTGGCGGTTGGCGGCCAAAATCTCCGGCGCGGCCGCCACCAGCGCCACGGCCATGGCCTCCAGCGCGGCGTTTTTGGCGTCGGTGGAAGCCAGCGCCAGCGGCTGGCGGGCAGCCTGCGCCGCCAGCAGGATCTCGTGGGTTGTCATGGAAAACGCCTCCTTGTAAAAACGGGGCGGGGCCGGCGCGCGGCGCCCGCCGGTGTCCGGACAGTATGGGCTTACTTTCGGCCGATGAAACGGGTGCCCACCGGCTTGCCCTCCACAATGTCGTACAGCAGCGACGGCGTGCCGCCGTTGGCAATGACCATGTCCACCCCCGCGCCGGTGGCGATGCGGGCGGCCATGACCTTGGTGGCCATGCCGCCGGTGCCCAGGCCGCTGTGCACCCCGCCGGCCAGCGCGTCGATCTCCGGTGTGATCTCGGCCACCGTCTCGATGCGTTTTGCATCCGGGTGGGTGTGGGGGTCGGCGGTGTACAGGCCGTCGATGTCGCTCAGCACCACCAGCAGGTCGGCGCGGGCGTATTTGGCCACCAGAGCGCCCATGGTGTCGTTGTCGCCCACGGCGATCTCCTCGGTGGCGACGCTGTCGTTCTCGTTGATGATGGGGATGGCCCCCAGCTGCAAAAGCCGGTAGACGGTGTTCTGCAGGTTCATCAGGCGGGGGGCGCGGTCAAAGTCCTCCCGCGTGACCAAGATTTGCGCCACGGTGTGGTTGTAGGCCGAGAACAGCCGATCGTAGGTGTACATCAGTTCGCACTGGCCCACCGATGCCGCGGCCTGCTTGGTGGGCATGTCCTGCGGGCGGGCGATCTGCAGTTTGCCCGCCCCCATGCCGATAGCCCCCGAGGACACCACGATCAGCTCGTGCCCGGCGTTTTTCAGGTCGCTCAGGGTCTTGACCAGTTCCTCGGTATGGCGGATGTTCAGCCGCCCGCCCGCATGGGCCAGCGTGCTGGTGCCGATCTTTACAACGATACGCATTTTTACCCCCCTGCCGCCGCGGTTTCGCCGGGCGGAACGGAAAAACTCCTCATTCCGGATTCTGCATTTGCCTTACCGCTTCCCCATCTCTTTCGTCTTGTCAAAGGCGGCCAGCACCGCGTCGGTCACGGCGCCGCGGAAAGCGCGCTCCTCCAGCAGCCGCACGCCCTGGATGGTGGATCCGCCGGGGCTGCACACCGCGTCCTTCAAAGCGCCGGGGTGACTGCCGCTTTCCAGCACCATCCGGGCGCTGCCCAAAAGCATCTGTGCCGCGTACAGCTGGGCTTTGGCGCGGGGCAGGCCCGCCGCCACGCCGCCGTCGGCCAGCGCCTCGACAAACTGATACGCCCAGGCAGGACCGCAGCCGGACACGCAGCTGGCGGCGTCGATCTGGCTTTCCTCCACCGGATCCAGCAGGCCGGCGGGGGCCATGGCCTGCAAAAATTCCGCCATCTGCTCCGGCGTCACACCGGCGGCGCAGTACTGCACCATGCCGGCCCCCACCGCCACCGGCGTGTTGGGCATGATGCGGATGACGGGGTAGGCGTCGCCGGCCATCTGCCGGATGCGCGCCATCGAAAGCCCCGCCGCCATGCTGACCAGCACAAAGGGCGTCTGCCGCGCGGCCAGGATGTCGGCGATGGCGTCCAGCATATCCGCCATCATCTGCGGCTTGACGCCGAGGAAAATGTAGCGGCACTCCCGGGCGACCCGGGCGTTGTCGCCCGCCTGGCAGCCCAGCTCGGCGGCCAGGGCCTCGGCCTTGGCCGCGGTCCGGTTGGCCAGAAGCACCTGGCCGGCGCCCGCGCCGCGGCAGACCGCCCGCGCCACCGCGCCGCCCATGTTGCCGCATCCGATAAAACCGTATAGCATGGTCAGGAACACGCTCCTTTGCAATTGGCCGCCCCGCAGGCGGGCTGCGGCGCGGAAGTTTATAATATATGTGTATTATCGTATCGCATGGCGGCCGCTTTGTCAATTGAAAGCGGCAAAGAAGCGGCCGGGTGTTTTTGCCGCCGTCGGCAGGCGGGAACGTACCTGCCCGGCGGCGCGGCTTGCCGGGGAAAAACAGGAAGAAAAACAAAAATTGCATTTTACAAACAGTCTGCTATAATAATGTGGATATGCGGCTGTGCGGGTCCGGGATGCCGGTCTGCCCCGGAAACACGATCGTCACAGTCAACAAAACGGAGGCGTTATTGTTATGCAATATGTTTCATTGGGGTCGACGGGGCTGAAGGTCTCGCGGCTGGGCTTTGGCGGGATCCCGGTCCAGCGCATCGACCAGCCCCGGACGCGGGAGCTGCTGGAAGCTGCCCACAAGGCGGGCGTCAACTACATCGACACCGCCCGCGCGTACACCGTCAGCGAGGAATGGATCGGCCAGGCTTTGCAGCAGAGCGGTCTGCGGGATGAATTTATCATCGCCACCAAATGCCGCGCCATCACCGCCGAGGAGATGGCCGACGAGCTGAACGCCAGTCTGCGCAGCCTGCGCACCGACCACATCGAGCTGTATCAGTTCCACAACCCCAGCCCGGAGGATTTTGACCGCATCATCGCCCCGGGCGGCGCGCTGGAGGCGCTGAAAAGCGCCCACGCGGTGGGCATTGTGGAGCACATCGGCGTCACCGCCCACCTGGCCGCCACCTTTGAGAAGGCGCTGGCCTGCCCCGACATCGAGACCATCATGTTCCCCTACAACATCGTCGAGCAGCAGGGCGCCGACCTGATCGCCCGCTGCAAGGCCGCCGGCAAGGCGTTCATCGCCATGAAGCCGCTGGCCGGCGGCGCCATCGAGAGCGGCCGCCTGGCCATCCGCTATACGCTGGCCAACCCCGATGTGACGGTTGTCATCCCCGGCATGGCCGAACTGCGGGAGCTGAGCCAGAACGTGGCCGCCGCCGAGGATACCTCCCCCCTGACCGAGGAGGAACTGGCCGACTGCGAGGAGGTGCGCAAAAGCCTGGGCACCCAGTTCTGCCGCCGCTGCAATTACTGCGCGCCCTGCACGGTGGGCATCCAGATCCCCAACTGCTTTTTGTTCCAGGGCTACCTGAACCGCTACGGCCTGGAAGGCTGGGCGCACGAGCGGTACAACACCCTCCCGGTCAAGGCAGGCGCCTGCATCGAGTGCGGCGCCTGCGAGACCCGCTGCCCGTATCAGCTGCCGATCCGCCAGATGCTGAAAAAGGTGGCGGCGGATTTTGGGGAATGAAGGCATTTCCCACAACAATTCCATGAATTTTTCGCCCCGGCGCTTGTGCACAGGCGCCGGGGCGTGCTATAATTTAACCTGTATTTCTCTGCTCATTTTTGCCTGCCGGCGGCACCGGGGCGCGGGGCGTTCCGGCCCTGGCCGGCCGCCCGCTTTCTGCGCGGCCTGCCGCGGCACGCGCGCCGAAAACCATTTGAAAACGAGGCTTTCCACCATGCGAACCGACCCTGACCTGCATTATCTGGACAACGCCGCCACCACCCTGGTGGACCCGGCGGTGGCCGACGCCGTCAACGACGCCATGCGTACCTGCTGGGCCAACCCTTCCAGCCTGTACGAGCCGGCGATCCTGGCCGAGCACAAGCTCGCCGCCGCCCGCGGCAAAATTGCAAAGACGCTTGGCTGCGCCAAAGACGAGGTCTATTTTACCGCCTGCGGCAGCGAGAGCAACAACCTGGCGATTTTGGGCGCGGCCATTCCCCGGCAGGGGTGGGGCGACAAGATCGTCACCACCGGGTTTGAGCATCCCAGCGTCCAGCTGCCCATCCGGGCGCTGAAAGACCGGGGCTTTGCGGTGGTGGAGATCCCCCCGGAGCCGGACGGCCGCATCGACGTGCAGAAGCTGATCGACGCGGTGGACAAAAATACCGTGCTGGCGGCCTGCATGGCTGTCAACAACGAGACCGGCGCGGTGCAGGACGTCGCCCGGCTGGCGGCGGGGGTCAAAGCCAAAAACAGCCGCACCGCCGTGCACATCGACGCGGTGCAGGCCTGGCTGCGCATCCCGCTGGACATGAAAAAGCTGCCCGGCGTGGATACGCTGGCGGTCTCCGGCCACAAGGTGCACGCCCCCAAGGGCATCGGTGCGCTGTACCTTTGCGACAACCAGCGCCAGCACCTGCGCCCGCCCTATCTGGGCGGCCACCAGGAGCGGGGCATCCGCCCCGGCACCGAAAACCTGCCCTACGCCGTCGGCCTGGGGCTGGCGGCCGAGCAGGGGGCAAAGCGGATGAAAGCCAATGCCCGCAATGCCGCCGCCCTCAACGCACGGCTGCGGGCGGGGCTGGCCGGGCTGCCCGGCGTCACCATCCACTCGCCGGCGGACGCGGTGCCGGAGGTGCTCAACTTTTCCACAAACTGCGTCAACAGCCAGACTTTTATCAGCTACTTGAGCGACCGGCAGATCTACGTCTCCGGCGGCAGCGCCTGCGACAAGGGCGAGCCAAGCCACACGCTGCTGGCCATGGGCTGCGACGAGAAAGCCGTGGCCACCGCCCTGCGGGTCAGCTTCTGCGCCGACAACGACGAGGCCGACGTGGACGCCCTGCTGGACGCCCTGCGCGCCGGCCTGACCGAGCTGCAGCACATCTGAAGCGGCAGACGAAAACCGGCGCGGGAACGGGAATTGTCGAAAAGTGCCGGAACGAACTGTATATTAAATTAAAAAAATACAAATTGTAGATTTTACGAAGCCGGGTTTTCCACAAAACGGTGGAAAATACCCGGCGCAGGTCAGAGGCAAAGGCCGGCGGCCGCACTTTGAACTGCGTCCCAACAACAGATAGAAATCCAACAGAAAAGGTTTGAACGATATGAGAGAGATCATCATGGCATTCCAGGGCGAAATGGCCCTCAAGGGCCTGAACCGCGGCACCTTCGAGGCGAAAATGACCAAGGCGGTCCGCGCCCGCCTGGAGGATCTGGGCGAGTTCAAGCTGCGCACTGCCCAGAGCACCCTGTACATCCAGCCCATGGACGAGGATATCGACATGGACGAGGCGTTCCGCCGGGTGTCCAAGGTGTTCGGCATCGCGCGGCTCAGCCGCGCCGCCGTCTGCGAAAAGGACTTTACCGCCATCTGCCAGACCGCCGAGGACTACCTGGGCCAGACGCTACGGGGCATCAAGACCTTTAAGGTGGAGGCCAAGCGGTCGGACAAGACCTTCCCGATGAAAAGCCCGGAACTCTGCCGGGAGCTGGGGGCCTTTTTGCTGTCCAAGCACCCCCACCTGCGGGTGGACGTGCACAACCCCCAGCTGGAGGTCATGGTGGAGATCCGGGACTTTGGCGCCTACATTCACGGCCCCAAGGTGCCCGGCCCCGGCGGCCTGCCGGTGGGCACCAGCGGCCGCGCGCTGAACCTGCTGTCCGGCGGCATCGACAGCCCGGTGGCCGCCTGGTACATGGCGCGGCGCGGCCTGGCTTTGCACCACATCCATTTTGCCTCGCCGCCCTACACCAGCCTGCGCGCCAAGCTCAAGGTGGTGGCGCTGGCACGGGAGATCAGCGAGTACACCGGCAACTGCATGCTGTTTGTGGTGCCCTACACCAAACCCCAGGAGTACATCCGGGACAACGCCCCCGACGTGCTGTTCACCGTGCTGATGCGCCGCAGCATGCTGCGCATCGCCAACCTGGTGGCCGCCACCACCGACATGCAGGCGCTGGTCACCGGCGAGAGCCTGGCCCAGGTGGCCAGCCAGACGCTGGCGGCGCTGGCCTGCACCGACGCCGCCCAGGACCTGCCGGTGCTGCGTCCCTGCATCGGTATGGACAAGACCGAGATCATTGCCAAATCCCGCGAGATCGGCACCTTTGAGACTTCCATCGAGCCGTACGAGGACTGCTGCACCATCTTCACTCCGCCCCACCCCAAGACCCGGCCCACCCTGGCCGAGATCGAGGCCGCCGAGGCCGCCATGCCCGGCCTGGCCGAGCTGGAGCGGGAAGCCGCCGCCAATGTGGAAAAGATCCCCATCCGCATTGGGGACGACCCGGAAATGTGAGCGGCACGCCGGCTGCCTGCCGTTTGAACTGCTTTCCCAAGGAGGGGATATCCCCATGACCGCCGAGATCATCTGCGTTGGCACCGAGCTTTTGCTGGGCGACATCGTCAACACCAACGCCCAGTTTTTGAGCCGGGAACTAGCCGAGCTGGGCATCACCGTGCTGCACCAGCATGTGGTGGGGGACAACGCCGCCCGGCTGAAAGAGCTGGTGGGCACCGCCCGCGCCCGCAGCGACCTGCTGGTGTTTTCCGGCGGGCTTGGCCCCACCGACGATGACCTGACCAAAGAAACGGTGGCCCAAGCCTTTGGCGACGCATTGACGTTCGACCCGGCGGAATGGCAGAAGATCGTGGACTTTTTTGCCCGCACCGGCCGCACCCCCACCGAAAACAACCGCAAACAGGCCATGGTGCCGGTGCGGGGGCACAAACTGCCCAACGCCCACGGCACCGCGCCCGGCGCATGGTTCGAGGATGAAAACGGCCATTGCGCCGCCCTGATGCCCGGCGTCCCCCGGGAGATGAAGGCCATGTGGGCCGAGCAGGTGCGTCCGGTGCTGGAGCGCCGGCAGAACTGCACCATCCACAGCCGCACGCTACACGTGCTGGGGGGCGAGAGCCGCATTGCCGAGAAGGTGGGCGACCTGTTCGACAGCGCCAACCCCACCGTCGCCATCTACTGCAAGACCGGCGAGAGCGAGATCCGCGTCACCGCCCGGTCAGCCACCGCCGCCCAGGCGGAAGCCGACTGCGGCGCCATGCTGGACAGGCTCCGCGCTCGGCTGGGGGACGCCGCCTACGACGTGGACGTGCCCGCGCTGGAATACACCGTTGTCCGCGCGCTGAAAGAGCGGGGGCTGCACGCCGCCGCGGCCGAGAGCTGCACCGGCGGCCTGGTGGCCCAGCGCATCACCAACGTGCCCGGCGCCAGCGAGGTGTTCGGCTACGGCTTTGTCACCTACGCCGAGGCCGCCAAGGCAAAACTGCTGGGCGTGGACCCGGCGCTGATCGAAACTTACAACGTCGTTTCCGGCCCGGTGGCGGCGGCCATGGCGCTGGGGGCGCAGCGGGTCTCCGGCGCCGAGCTGGCCGTGTCGCTGACCGGCATCGCCGGCCCCGGCGGCGCGCTGCCCGGCAAACCGGTGGGCACCGTCTACCTGGGCGGCTGCGACGCCCGCAAAAACAGCGTGTATCTGATGCGCCTGACGCTGGGCGGCTACCAGGACCGGGGCATTATCCGTACGCGGGCGGCGCTGTACGCGCTGGATCTGCTGCGCCGCATGGCGCTGGACCTGCCCCTGCCGGGCGCGCTGGCCGCGCCGGCGGACCGCTGCCTGGCCGAGCCTGCCGCGCTGGACATCTGACGCGCGGCAAAAATGCGTCGCCCTGCCGGCGCGCATCTGCCCTTTTTCTGACTGTCCGTCCCCTGTGCCGGCCTGCGCCGGCGGGGCGGCCCCAATCTACCACAACCACCCGGAGGTGTTCCCATGGTGTCCACACAGCTGCGTATCCTGCGCGTGTTCGGCCTGACATCGGCCGAGGTCACCGCCATCCTGCGCCAGGCGCAGGCGGACGGCTGTACCGGCCTGCGCCTGCTGGAGCGGGACGGCGAGTTTGCCGTCTGCGTGCAGGCGTCCGCCCCCACGCAGGCCATGGCCGACGAGCACTGCGACAAGTGGGCGCAGAAACTGGCCGCCCGCTTTGGCGACGCCGTCTACGGTACCGGCGAGACCAGCCTGGCCCAGGCAACCTTGGACGCGCTGCTGAAGCGCCGCCGCATGCTGGTGGCGGTGGACGAGACCACCGGCCGCATGCTGGGCGCGCTTTTGCGGCCGCTGGAACACAGCGAAGCCGCCTTTGACTTTGGCACCCAGACCTATGCGGACCCGGTCAATGCGCGCAAGATCATCACGCCGCCTTCGCTTTTGAACAAGTTCCCCGGCGATGTGGTGCAGGCGGCCGCAGGGCGCGCCCAGCTTGCCATGGCGGTGGGCCAGGCGGACTGCGCCGCCGTGTACATGCCGGCGACCGTGGGCCAGGCGCCCTTTGTGCTGGTATGCGACCACCGCGGCGCGGCGGCCTGCGCCCTGGGGCCGGACCTGACCGACGCGGCCATTGCCAACAATATCCTGGACCTGGTGCGTCGCCGCACGCTGGGGCTGAAATTTACCCCCGGCACCATCCAGTTCCGCCCCGGCCACGAGCGCCCGCTTCTGCTGGTGTCCCAGGCGGGGCAGTCCAAACCCGGCGATACCGCCCGCTTCTCGCTGCGCCGCCGCAAAAAGCGAAGCTCCTTTGAGCCGATGCTGGATTTTGACACGGCACAGATCCCCAAGGTGGCGGCCGACGCGGCAGCCGCCGCGGTGGCTGCGGTGGACCGGCCCGGCGGCCGGCAGGAGAAGAGCGCTCGCCCCACGCCGGACAATGCGGCGTCGGTGGCGGCCTCGGCCTGGGCGGCGGCCGAACAGGGCTGGGACGCCGACCCCGCCGCGCCTGCGGCGGCAGGAACGGCCCCGGCTTCCCCCGCGGGAAAGATCACCTTTGAGACGGCCGGCGCGCCGGATGCGGCGTCGCCGCGCGCGGCAGCCGGACGGGGGGATACCGCGTTCGATTTTGAGACCGGCGGCGCCGAGGCGGCGGCCAAATACCGCAGCGTGCGCACCGGTGGCGGGCGGCGGCTGAATACCGCCCCCGCGGCAAACCGGCAGCAGCCGCCCCATTCCATTTTGGACGACGACCTGCCGGATCTGACCAGCGGCCTGGACCCGGCCGCCGTGCGCGCCGCGCAGGCCGCCGACGACGCCAACGAGCCGAGCAGCCTGGAGGACTTCCAGAGCGCGGTGCGCTACCTGTACGACACCCCCGAACCGGACGGGCGGGAGACGGACGCCGCCGCGGCGATGGACGAGGGCCAAAGCCGCAGCCTGGCCCGCATCGAAAAAGCCGAACAGCGGCAGCGCCGCACCATGCTGATGGTTTTGGCGGCCTTTTTGCTGCTGGTGGCGGTCGGCGCGGCTGCGCTGTTCTTCTATTTCAGCACCAGCCTGGGCGCCAAGCCATCGCCCCGCGGGTACGGCACCGCGCAGTTTGACCAGAGCGCGCAGGATTACCTTGCCAACGCCGCCGACAAGCGGGAGGACGTGGCCGGCTACCTGGCTTTCCCCGGCATGGAAGGCGAGCTGGTCTATCTGTCCGGCGCAACGACCGAATCTGCGGAGGAGGCCCGACCGCAGGTGGAGGGCGCCAGCTACCTGGGCAGCGATTACCCGGCAAACACGGCGCTTGCCATGCACGGCAGCGGCCTGGATGGGCTTTCGGAGCTGGAAACGCTGCGGGAAAACGCCGGGTTCACGCTGTATCTGGCGGACGGGACCTATCGCTACAAGGTGATGGCCGTCTACTATCAGGACGGCGCCGAGACCGGCGCGGGCGCGTTCGATATTTCCGGGCGCGAGCTGTCGGATTACGGCGATTATCTGGACTTTGTGCTGGGCGCGCGGGCGCGCTCGCTGTATGACACCGCCATCACGGTGGGGGACAACGCCAGCTTCCTGACGCTGGTGTCGGACGCCGGGACGGACGGCGTCCGCCTTTGCGTGACCGGGCGGCTGATCGGGGAAAACGAGGACGCCCAGCTTGCCCCGGCGGCCATTACGGTCCAGGACGATGCGTTGCTGCCGGCGGCCCGCTATGCGGCGTCCGGGCAGGAGATGCCGGATGTGACCCAGCTTCTGGCCCGGCAAATGGAATGGTACGCCACGGCCAGCGCGGCGCTGCCCGCCTCTGCCGACGGGGGAGCGGACGGCGAGACCGGCGACGGGAGCGGCATCGACACCGATGCGCTGAACCAGAGCCTGGAGGATCTGGAGGCCGAGACCGAGCAGCTGACCAGCGATGTGGACAAGCTGCTGGCCGGCTTGACCGACCGGGCCGGGCAGGCCGGCGCGTCGGAGTCCGACCTGAACCAGGGCGCCGAGGGCGCGCCGCCGCAGCAGTCGATCTCGGTGGACGAGATCGCCGCGGGCAGGGCCACGCCGACGCCGGACGCCACCCCCGAACCCACGCAGGCCCCTTCGGGGGACGGCGGGGAGGAAACCGCGCCCCAGCCCACCCCGGAGCCTACCGCGCCTTCTGACGGCGGGGGTAGCTCGGCGGAGGGCGAGACCATCAACGTGACGATGAACGGCAGCCAGCAGACGCTGGACCTGGTGACCTGCCTGGCCATGATCGCCCAGAACGAGCTTGGCTCCAACGCGCCGGCAGAAGCATACAAGGCGCAGTGCGTGGCGGCGCATTGCTGGATCATCAGCCAGGGGGGCTATCCCTCGGTGGCGGGGGCGACGCCCGGCGAAGCCGCTTTGGCTGCCGCCCGCGAGGTCGCCCATGTGCTGGTGACCTACAACGGCAACGTCTGCTTTACGCCGTATTTTGCCTCGGCCTCCACAGGCACGGCCTCCTCGGCCGACGTGTGGGGCGGCGACCTGCCCTGGCTGCAGGCGGTGGAAAGCCCCTATGACCAGAGTTTTGCCACCAACTGGAACACCAACGGCGCCAGCTCCGGCACCGCGCGCTTTGCCCGCCAGACGGTGCAGCAGCGCATCCAGGAGGTCCTGGGGATCGACCTGTCCGGCGTGGATCCCAACAGCTGGTTCAAGATCGTATCGGCCAACCAGTATGGCTGGGTCAGCCAGATCCAGATCGGCCCCGACGGAGGGCCCAACGTCACCCGCAGCGGCAGCTGGTTCCGCGAGACGCTGCTGGCCGGCCAGAGCGTGGACGGCCGCAGCCTGCGCAGCCAGTGCTTTACCGTGACCTACGATTCTTCCAACGACTGCTTTATTTTTGACGTGTACGGGTATGGCCACGGCTGCGGGCTGAGCCAATGGGGAACCATCGGCTACGCCACCAACGGCTGGAGCTATCAGGATATTCTGCTGCATTATTTCCCCGGCACCACATTGACCACCTACTGAGCCTGCCTCATGCGGCGCAGCTCGGGCGAAAATGCCGCGCAGTACCCTGGCGGAGCGCGCACAAGGAACCTTTGCCGCAAAATCCAATTTAAGAACAGGCCGTTGGCTGCGCTGCCGCCGCCTGGCGTCCGCAAAGGACGCCGGCGTTCCGGCGCCTTGCCGCCGGCCTGTTTTTTTGCGATTTTTCGGCGCTTCGCAGTTTTGCCGCCTGCGCGGCAAAACCATAGCTTCCCTGCGCTTTCTCCGCTTTGGCTGCGCGGCTTTTTTGTGCCGGGAAAGGATTAAACCGCGCCCCTGCCGCGTACAATAGACGGGATGGCACAAAGAAAGGGGGCCTGCGGGATGGAAAAGAACGTCTACCATGCGCGGGGGGAACGCAGCTTCCGGCGGGCGCTGTCCGACGGACGCAAGCGGCTGCGCGCGCTGCCGGCGCTGGACCTGCCGTTTTTGGCGATCTTGCTGCTGCTGGTCTGCCTGGGGCTGGTGGTGCTGTTCTCGGCCGGCTACGCGGTGGCGCTGTACCGCCGGGGGGACGCCTACACCTACATCCGCCCCCAGCTGCTGTTTGCCGCGCTGGGGCTGGCGGCCATGTACCTGGCGTCGCTGGTGGATTACCATGTCTGGCACAAGCTGGCCTGGCCGCTGATGGGCGTGTCGCTGGCGCTTTTGGTGGTGGTGCTGTTCATGCCGGAGTACAACGGCTGCAAGCGGTGGATCGTATTGCCGGGCCTGGGCACGCTGCAGCCCAGCGAGATCGCCAAATTTTCGGTGGTGCTGGTGTTTTCGCACATCATCTCGCTGAACCATGACCGGATGCAGACGTTTTCCACCGGGGTGCTGCCCTTTGCGGTCATCCTGGGCGCGGTCACAGTGCTGATGCTGCTGGAACCGCACCTGTCCGGTACGCTGCTGATTCTGGGCATCGGCGCGGTGCTGATGTTTGTGGGCGGCACCGGGCTCAAGTGGTTCGGGCTGGCGGGGGCGGCGGCCGCGGCGGCCATTGCGGCGGCGGTCATTTTGCTGCCGGAGCTGGTGCCCTACGCTGCCGACCGCCTGGCCAGCTGGCAGGATCCCTTTGCCGACCCGCTGGGCGAGGGCCACCAGACCATCCAGAGCCTGTACGCAATCGCGTCGGGCGGCATCGCCGGGCTGGGGCTGGGCAACAGCCGGCAGAAATACCTCTACGTCCCCGAACCGCAGAACGACTTTATCTTTTCGATTTTGTGCGAGGAGCTGGGTTTTGTGGGGGCGGCGGTGGTCATCGGGCTGTTTCTTCTGCTGCTTTTGCGGGGCATGTCCATTGCGGTGCGGGCCCGAGACCGGTTCGGCGCGCTGCTGGTGGTGGGATTTGTGGTCCAGGTGATCCTGCAGGCGGTGCTGAACATCGCGGTGGTCACCAACACCATCCCCAACACCGGCATCAGCCTGCCGTTTTTCTCTTCCGGCGGCACCAGTTTGATGATGCTGCTAGGCGAGATGGGCATCGTGCTGTCGGTCTCCCGCCAGGCGGACGCAGCCTAGCGGCGCGCCGGGCCATGGCGGTTGAAGCCGCCGGCCGGTTTTAGTATAATGGGAGGGCAGGGGAAACTGCCCTCCCGTTTGTTTGTATGGCCGCCTTTTGCCTTGCTGCGCTACGGCCGCCCGGCCGGCGGGGAGAGCGGCCCGCCGTGCCGGAGAAGGCTGCCCCTGCCGCCGATACCGCCAAATCCCGCCCCTCTGCGGCCGCCCCGCAGCCGGGACCATAAAGGAGCTTTTGCCATGCCCAGGCCCGACCACGCCGAACATCCTTCCACCCCCGCCCGCCGCGCCGCCTGTTTTGCGGGCCGCGCCGCGGCCGTCTTTGCCGTCACGCTGGCGGCGCTGTTTTTGCTGCTGCTGGCGGCCTTTGCGCTGCCAGGCGGGCCGGTGCGGGCAAACGTCGCCCGCTCGGTTCCGCTTTTGCAGCAGGAGGGGCTCTACCCGGAGATTTTCGGCTTCAAGCTGTTCCAGATGGACAACTACACCGACACCATCATGCTGTTTGAGGCCGCCAGCGCCGATGAGGCCGACCCCCTGACCGCCATGATGACCGCCACCGCCTACAACGTGGACAACTTCGAGACGCTGCCGGACGACCTGCAGACCTACCTGACCGCCCGCGACCGGGGGCTTACCGGCGCGGACGTCGGGCTGGAGCCGTTCTCCTACGCGCGGTACTGGCACGGCTACCTGATCTGGCTGCGCCCGCTTTTGCTGTTTTTGACCTATGGGCAGGTGCGGGTGGTCAATTACATCGTGTTCTTTGCGCTGGCTGGCGCGCTGCTGTGGCGGCTGTGGAAGGTCTGCGGCCGCTGGCCGGCGATGTGGTTTGGCATCAGCCAGCTGGCGGCGTCGGCCTTCTTTGCGCCCCACCAGGTACAGTTTTTCACCTGCTTTGCCATCGGCTACGCCGCCTGCCTGTGGGTGCTGGCAAAGCCCCGTGCCGCCGGGACGCTGGCTGCGGGATTGGTGGCGGTGGGGGTGTGCACCTCCTTTTTGGACCTGCTGGTCACGCCCATCCTGGCCCTGGGCCTGCCGCTGACCGTCTGGCTTTTGGATCCCCGGGTGCCCGGCAGCCGGGCGCCGTTGCGTCGCTGCGGCGCGGTGGCAGGCGGCGCGGTCTGCTGGGGCGCCGGCTACGCGCTGTGCTGGGCGTCCAAATGGGTGTTGGCCGGGCTGGTCACCGGGCAGGACATTGTGGGCGACGCGCTGCATCAGGCGGCGGTGCGCACCTCGGCGGACACCTGGCACGGCATGGAGCTGACCTGGGGCAATATCTTCCGCTTTGTCTACGACACGCTGAACAGCCGCGGGCTGTTCTGGCCGCTGATCGCCGCGGCGCTGGCGTGCGCGGCGCTGTTTGCGCTGTGCCTGCGCAGCCGGCAGGCGCTTTGCGCGGCGCTTCCGCTGCTGCTGGCGGCGCTGTCCGCCCCGGCCTGGCTGGCGCTGCTGCGCACCCATTCCATCCAGCACGGGTGGTTCACCTGGCGCAGCCTGGGCGTTACGGTGTTTGCGGGGCTGGCGTTTGTGCACCAGGCGTGCAGCCTGTCAGCCGCCCGGCAGCGTATCCGGCGGCTGGGGAGGGGACGACGCGCATGACGCGGCGGCCGGCATTCCGATCCGGCGGCATGACATTCGTACAAAAATGTAATAAAGTACCAGTGGTGGGACTTTCACGAAAAAATTAACCTATGTTAATGCAATTGCACCCCAATATCGTTCATAATAAAGAAAGATTCCGAATCGGCCGACAGGATTTGAGAAAAAACGGTAAGAAAGAACGATCCAACTGGAGGGAGCAAACAAGTGGAGATCAGGGATTTTTATAAAAATGTGCTGCAGCTGGAAGACGAAGCGCTCCTGGCGGAGATCGTCCCGGTAACGGAGATCCAGTGGGTCGCAAAACGCAGGTGCCTGACGCGGGAGGGCGAGGTGCCGGAGTATATCAGCTTTGTCATCAGCGGCTGCCTGTGCGGATTTTCGCAGAATTCCAAAGGGGAGGAAGTCGTCACCTGTTTCTGCTGCCGCCCGGGCGACACGACCATGACCGCCTTCTCGCTGACGGAACCGGCGGTCGCGTCCATTGTCGCCCTGACGGACAGCGTCGTGCTGAGCATCCCCACGGCGGTGGCGGCCAATGTGGTGCAGCGCTCCTTTGCCAGCCTGCAGCTGTACAACCGGCTGCTGGAACAGTCGCTGCGCAAAATCGTGACCATGCAGATGGTGATCTACCGCGGCAGCGCCATGGAGCGGTTCCAGTGGTTTTTAAAGGAGTATCCTGGTCTGATCGAGACCATCAACAACAAGTATATCGCATCTTTTCTGCAGATGACCAATGTCACGCTGAGCCGCCTGCGCCGCATGCAGCGGGAGCAGCAGGCTGCCGACCAGCCCGCAGAGGAGGGGGACGCGCCGCCGCAGGACTGAACCTCCGGCGCGCCGCCGTGCGATACCGACGCTGAAAGACCCCGCCGCCCGGGCAGGTAAAAACCGGGCGGCGGGGTCTGTTTGCATGGGGCGGGGTTACAGCTCCAGTTGGGCCCCGTCCAGAACGGCGCGGGTCAGCACGTCGCCGTCGTAGTACAGTTCCAGGTGGAAAAACGGCGCGTCCTCCGCCAGCAGGCGGAAAAACAGCTTGTCGCCGGTCCAGATGGGCAGATCCTGGATTTTGTCTTTGGGCACCCAGGCCAGCTCGCCTTCATCGCAGGGATGGGGCGCGCCGGAAAATTCGGTGCAGGTGTACAGGTGGATCTGTTCCGGCTGCCAGGGCGGGCAATAAAAATCCAGCACGCCCCGGTACCGCGGGGACTCCATGGTGTAGCCGGTCTCCTCCCGAACCTCGCGCAAAACGCAGGCCAGGGCGTCCTCGCCCGGCTCGAACTTGCCGCCCACGCCGATCCACTTGTCCTTGTTCACGTCCTTCTTTTTCTTGACGCGGTGCAGCATCAGGTAGCAGCCATCCCGCTCCAGGTAGCACAGCGTCGTCTGCAAAAACTCTGCCATGTTTGTGTTTCCCTCCCTGCCCCGGCCATGGCCGGGGGATGATCTGCTTTCAGTATACCGCCTGCGCGGCGCGTTGAAAAGCCCCCGCCTCCCCGCCTCCCCGCCAGCCCCGCGCAGCCTTGGCGGAGTGCGCACAAGGAAACTTTGCCGCAAAATCTAACCAAAACAGGCCGTTGGCTGCGTTGCCGTCGCTTGGCGTCCACAAAGGACGCCGGCGTTCCGGCGCCTTGCCACCAGCCTGTTTTTGCGATTTTTTCGGTGCTTCGCAGTTTTGCCGCTTACGCGGCAAAACCAAAGCTTCCCTGCGCTTACTCCGCTTTTGCCGCCCGGCAGGTATATTTTGCCTTGCCCGGCGGAACAATAACCCCGGATTGTCAAAAAAAGGCGCCGCGCGGTGGGCCGGACGCAGCCGCGCCGCACCCCGCGGACACCATCTGGGAGGGTAAACGAATGAAAGCAACAGGCATTGTACGCCGCATCGACGAGCTGGGCCGGGTGGTCATCCCCAAGGAGATCCGCCGCACCCAGCGCATCCGGCGGGGGGACCCGCTGGAGATTTTCACCACCGGAGACGGCGAGGTCATCTTTAAGAAGTATTCCCCCATCGGGGAGCTGCACAGCAC
>DWVD01000092.1 GCA_019120395.1 Candidatus Gemmiger faecigallinarum | reverse complement strand
ATGTTATTACTTCTTTTTCTTCTTTTCTTTCTTTTCCGACTTCAACAACCCCATGTGTTGATGTCGAACCCGTGCGGCGCAGCGCAGCAAGCCGCTGCGCCGTATCATTTTGCCATCAACAAACCCTGTTGCGGGGAGGGATGCCCTATCTTTCAATCCGAACCCATCGGCTATGCCACGGCCCATCAGATGCTGGAAACCATCTTCCGCCAACAACTGCCCACCCACGGTATGGCGGTGCGGGAAGGGCAGATCAAGCTCTGCCACGCCATGCTGGACGCCTTATATAATAAAGAAGTCACCCTTTGCGACGCCGGCGTCGGCCTCGGCAAAACCTATGCCTATCTGGTTGCATGCCTGCTTTGGCAGGGCCAGCGGCCGCGGGCGTTGTGGCAGCCGATCGTGATCTCCACGGCCAGTGTGGCTTTGCAGGAGGCCATTCTGCAGGAATACATTCCGTTTTTGTCGTCTATATTATTACAATATGGATATTTAAGCAAACCAATCCAGGCTGTACTGCGCAAAGGCAAGGAGCGCTTTGTGTGTGACCTCCGCCTGCTGGAACGGCAGCGGCAGATGGCACTGCGCGGCGAGCGGTTTGCCCGGCGGGTTGCGATTCTGCAGCAGGCGCTGGACTGCCTTGACCTGGACAAGTTGCCCGGTCTGTCGGGCTTCGACCGGCGGCAAATCTGCGTGCCCGAGCACTGCCCGCGGTTCTGCCCCGCGCGCAGCCGTTGCCGCTATCAGCGGTATTTGCGGGAATCGAACGGCCCGGCCGTTTCCATTCAGGTCTGCAACCACAATTACCTGCTGGCCGACGCCCTTCACCGGCAGAACGCTTGGCGGCCGCTGCTGCGGGACTACCAGGCCGCCGTGATCGACGAAGCCCATCGTCTGCCCGAAGCGGCGGAACAAATGCTGACCAAACAGCTCTCCATAAAAGGACTGCGGCAACTGATTCACCAGCTGGAGCAACAGCACCTGACCCGCGGCGCCCAGCGGCTCCGTGCCACGACCGAAATGTTGGCCCCAGCCTACCAGCCGCAAGCGCCGAATCGGGCACGGACAGATCGGCAGGTTCCATATCAGACAACCCCAGAGCGCCAGGCGGCACTGGCTGCCTTGCAAACCTGCATCGGCGAATTGCTGCGGCGGTATCAGACGAGACTGCCGCTCTCTATGCGCCACCAGTTGCAGGCCACAAGCGAAACGGCCGCGCTGTTTGCCCGGCCTCAGGAAGATTGGATTGCCTATATCGAATATGGCACCGTATCAGATAAGCAAACCGATACAGAGTTTAACCTCTGTGCGGTGCCCCGCGACCAACCCGGCTATTTGCGCGATCTGCTGTGGCAGCGGGAGAAGCCCGCTATTTTGACCTCCGGCACTTTGGCCGCGGGGCACGACTTCACCCACATCCGGCGACAGTTGGGACTGCATGGCGGCTCAGCCGTACAGACGGTGCTGGTTGCCTCCCCCTTCGACTATGCGAAAAACTGCCTGCTTTTGTTTCCGCCGCGGTCGTCTGCTCACAAAGTGGGCAAGTCCAGCGGGGAGGAAACATCTCATGAGCGCCTGGCCCGCCAAATCGAACAGCTTGTACGCGCGGCCCACGGCCATACGCTGGTGCTGTTCACCTCGTATGACCAGATGGGCCGTATGTATGAGCGGCTGGAAGGCAAGCTGCCGGTGCCACTGTTCAAGGCCCCGCGCGGCGGGCTGTGGTTTGTTGAGCAGTTCAAACGATGCGAAAACGCCGTGCTGTTGGCGGGCGGCCCCTGCTGGGAGGGTGTGGACTTCCCCGGCGATATTGTTTCGCTGCTCGTACTTGTGCGGCTGCCTTTCCCAGTGCCGGACCCGATACGGGAAGCCCGGCGACAACAATATCCTGACTTGCACAGCTACATCCAGGCCGAGATCGTGCCCGAGATGCAGCAAAAACTGCGGCAGGGTTTTGGCCGCGCCATCCGCACCGAAACCGACAGTTGTACAGTCGCCATCCTCGACCCGCGAGCCGCCCCCGGCGGGCGCTACCACCAGGTCGTGCTAAATGCGCTGCCGGAGGGCGTCCCGGTCACAACCAAAATTGAGGACATCGAACCATTCCTCCGGGCACACAAAAGCCCGGATTATTTTTTACCCAATTTCGATTTCAATTAACACAGGATAACAAAATGGAGGAACACCATGAGAGCAATCTGTTTTATCCAGGAAGTTAAGGATTCCGACCTGACTATGCGTCAGCAGCAGCTGATCTGCCATCGCGCATTGCGCAGACTGCAGTGGCCCTGCGTGATGGAACTGTTTGCCCAGGCTGGCAGCGAGGCACAGCCGCTCTCGCTGCGCCCCGGCATAGTGGACCTGATGCGGGCCGCCGCAGCGGGCGAGGTGGATGTGCTGATGGTGATCGATGCAGAGCACCTGCACTGCGGGCAGGCGGAACTGGACGGCCTGCTCATGTCGCTGCTGCAATACGGCATCCATACATTTGGGGCCATGAACGGCCAATGGATCGAGCCGGCCGGTCGCCACTGGATGGTGCTGCCGGGATATGATGAGACAGACGAGTGAGGGAACGAGGCAGATGAACCAAGAAATCTCCGGTAAGCGGAATACATTTTTTTACCCGAGGGCGTGGATTTACCTGCGTTGCCAAACAGAAGAACAGGCAATCCGGCAAAAGCTGGAGATGCTGACCGCAGCTCAGAATCAGGGCTATGATCCCCTCGGCATTGGCATGGATATCGGCCGCGCAGACTGTTTCTGGCGGCCGGCGTTCCGCCGGTTGATCCGGCAAATCCGGAAGGAAAGCATCGACATTGTCCTGGTAGCGCGGCTTTCCGCCATCGACACCAGGCAGAGCAAACTGGTGCGGTTCCTGCGACTTGTCCAGAAACACCAGGTTGTTGTTCAGACAGTTGAGCGCAACCTGTCGGATGATCTGCGCCGGCATGGGCTGGACACTATAGTGGGCGGATGATGCCTGGAATGGAGGGCAGCAGATGAAGGCAATTTGTAACAGCACAGAGGTTTCCGACGTGGTTCTGCACGAGATCCAGTATGCGGCGGCCTTATCTGCGCTGCGGCGATTACTCTCCGATGGGTATATTGATTTGGCCAACGGTCAGGCGGCAGCTGTTGCTCTTGCCGAAACCTTCGGCGTTTTGCGGCGGTCAATTTAGTGGTTCTCGTGAATGGATAATCCGCCGCCCTTGTGGTAGTGTTGTCGTTGCCAAAGGTTGGTCGCCGTTACTGTCAGCGACAGCAAAACCGCAAAGGAGGAACGATGGATGCCGCAAGTACACGTCGTTGAACCGGTACATAGCCATGAGCCGGCCAAACTGCGGGTCTGCGCCTACGCCCGCGTCAGCAGCGATTCCGCTGATCAGCTCAATTCCTTTGCCTCGCAGGTGCGGTATTACACCAACCTGATTTCCAGCAACGAAGATTGGACGTTGGTGGACATCTACGCCGACCACGGCATTACTGGCACCAGCACCGCCAAGCGGACCGAGTTCCGGCGCATGATGGAGGATTGCCGCAAAGGCAAGATCGACCGCATCCTGGTCAAATCGCTCTCCCGCTTTGCCCGCAACACCCAGGACTGCATTGCCGCCCTGCGGGAGTTGCGGCGGCTCGGCGTGACGGTGGTGTTCGAAAAGGAACACATCAACACCGGCACAATGGCCAATGAGATGCTCATCAGTATGATGAGCGCCTTTGCGCAGGAGGAATCGGTGTCGATCTCAAAGAATATGCGCAAAGGTGTGCAGATGCGAATGCAGAACGGCACCTACCAGATATCGAGAATGCCATACGGCTATGAATTTGGGAAAAACGGGGAGTATGTAATCAATGAAAAGGAAGCAGAAGTTGTTCGGTACATTTTCGATCAATTCTTGACCGGAGCCGGCGTGGATGAAATCGCCAAATCCCTACAGGCACGCGAAGTTCGTCGGAGGGATGGAAGCTTGAGATGGTATGGTTACTCGATTGGCTATATTCTGAAAAATGAAAAATATGTTGGTGATGAACTATTAGGAAAGCGATATACAACAGACTCTCTCCCTTTTAAGCAGATTCCCAATCGCGGAGAAAGCCCGAAATATCATTTCGCTGATACACACCCGGCGATTATCTCCCGGAACGATTTTGAAAAGGTGCAGAATCTGCTGAAGGAAAGAAGCAACAAATATGGCGCTGGGCATCATCCCCTGCATCCATTCACCAAAATTCTATATTGTGGCGGCTGCGGTATGCCATTCTATCATCGGTATCATAACAATCGTGAGGAATGGGTTTGCTGCAATCATTTTGGTGCGGCATCAAGCTGTTCAACCAAAACCATTGCACAAACGCAACTGATTGATCTATATCTAAAAATGCTTTGGAAACTGCAAAGGAATGATTGTGAGCTTCTGAATCGTCACTTACAAATGCTGTCTGATATTCAATCGCATTTTCATAACCAGCAAGGAAAAACGCAATACATGAACGAAATTGCCGGTCTTTTAGAACAGAGTCACACACTTCATCGTCTTTGGACGGCAGGGTGCGTTGACTCAGAATTTTTTTATGCGAAAGACAACGAGCTCCAAAGAGCGATCCGCACAAAACGAGAAATATTACAGCGCGAACGCGATGAAGAAGAAAAGCTGCTTCTGCTCGATGTTACAGGCGATATATTGCATATCGTAGAAACCGCACAGGCGGATCGATTCGAAGAAGATGTATTTGCTGCCACTGTACAGAGAATCACCATTGACAATGCGCAAGTGTGTTTCGCACTGAAAAATGGTTTGGAATTTTATGAAAACAGAGATGAAAACGAATGAAACGCCTAAGCCTTCCGTTTGGATACTCCATGCAGTCGGGGCAGATCGTTGTATTGGATACCGAGCGCACCATCGTTGAGCGAATCTATTCAGAATATCTATCGGGCGCTTCTGCCGGACAGATCGCGACAGCTCTAAACGACGCAGGCATCGCATACAAAGATGTCCGCGGATGGAATAAAAATATCGTTTACCGAATCCTGGATGATATTCGCTATCGCGGAGAAAATGGATTCCCGGCACTCATCTGCCTCGAAAAATGGTTGGCTGTTGCTGCGCGGCGGAAAGAAAAGGCTACACCATATATGGAGCCGGCCTTTCAAGTTGTACGCAAAAAACTGGTCTGTGCCAACTGCGAAGGGAAACTTACCCGGCACTTGCGGAAAAACAAGACGGCTTGGTGGGAATGCCGACTGTGCGGGAGGCAGACAGGCGTTATGGACGATGCAGACATCTGCCATTTGATACAGAAAAAATTGACATGGCTGTATCGAAATCCGCACCATATCCGCAACGATGGGAGCGCTGCGCAGGTCAGTCTGGAATCCGTCCGGCTTGAACGAGAACTCACACGACTTCTGGCCGATCCAACGGCAGAAGCATCCAAACTCGATGCATTGGCCAAGCAGATCACGCAGCTGCGCTATCTGGCCATTGATCCGCAAAACCACGCGTACAAAACGGAACAAATATTAAAAACTCTGAACGGGACAGCCAGTCAGAAAGATGCGGCAGATTTGCTTCAGAAAATCGTCTCCAGGATATTGCTGGATAAGAACGGCAGCGTACAAGTAAAGCTGATAAACGGCCAAATCGTATAAGGTGGTGTTCTTATGGCAAACGCAAGTCCTTCCAAGAAGGTGCGCGAGATCGCAGCCGATCCGCGGCTAACCAGGCACGCACAAAAAAGCCTGCGCATTGCCGCTTACTGCCGTGTCAGCACCGAGCAGGAAGAACAGGAGAGCAGCTTTGAGGGGCAGGTGACCTATTACGCCAACCTGATTGAAAACAACCCTGAGTGGGAGATGGCCGGTATCTTCGCCGACCACGGGATCAGCGGCATCAAGGATACCACGCGGCCGGGATTCATGCAGATGATCGAAGCCTGCAAAAAACATAAGATCGACATGATCCTGACCAAATCGCTGAGTCGGTTCTCCCGCAACACACTGGACAGCATCCGCTACATCCGGCTGCTGAAAAGCCTGGGTGTGGTCATCGAGTTCGAGAAAGAGGGACTGAATACCGGCGACCTGGGCAGCGAGATCTACCTGACCTGGTTTTCAGCCTTTGCCCAGGCCGAGAGCGAGTCGCTGAGCCAGAACGTCACAATGGGCAAACGCCGCCTGTTCAAGGAGGGAAAATGCCCGTTCCAGTACAAACACTTCATCGGCTACCGGCGCGGCGCGGATGGGCAACCCGAAATCGACCCCGAAGGGGCCAAAACGATCGAACATATCTTCTACGGTTTTCTGGCCGGCAAGACCCCGGCGCAGCTCAAGACCGAGCTGGAAGAAATGCACATTCTTTCGCCCAGCGGCAAGACAACCTGGTCCAAGGCCACAATCCAGAACATCCTGCGCAACGAGAAGTACGCTGGCGATGTGCTGCTGCAAAAAACATTCACCGCGGACTTCCTGACCAAGAAGGTCAAGAAGAACCGCGGTGAAGTAACGCAGTATTATGTGACGGATAACCACCCGGCCATCATCCCGCGCGAGATTTTCCAGCAGGTACAACTGGAACTGGCCCGCCGGAGCAGCAGGCCCAAGGTCTCGCAGCGCAAAACCAAAACCGAGCGCGGCAAGTACACCAGCAAGTTTGCGCTGTCGGAACGGCTGGTCTGTGGCGAGTGCGGCTGTATGTACCGCCGCACCCAGTGGATCAAGCGCGACGGCACCAAGGAATACGTCTGGCGCTGCGTTAACCGGCTGGAAAACGGAAAGAAATACTGCAAGAATTCCCCCAGCCTGAAGGAGTCAGAGTTACAGGAAGCCATCATGACCGCCATACGCGAGCAGTTTGCAGACCGGGATAAAGTAAAAGAGGCTTTGAAGAATGTAGAGGAAAAGATCATCCTGCACAGCGACCCCCAGCAGGATGTTTCCCCACTCCTAACCCACATTCAGGAGATCGACCAGGCGATGTCCAATTTGCTCCTGCTCGTCAGCCACAGTGCGGACAGCGGCATCTATGATGCAAAGTTTAAGGAGCTGACCAGAGAAAAGGCGGACTTGCAGGCGCAGGTGGATGCGGTCGAACAGACAGCGCGGCAAGATCAGAACAGGCAGCGGGAGCTGCAGGCTGTGCTGGAGGCGATTGAGCAGCAGTCGGTGGAGTTGGAGAGGTATGATGATGAGTTGGTGAGGAGGATCATCCATCAAGTTGATGTTTCATCAACAGGGGTTCTGATAATCCACTTTTCAGAGGATACAAGGCAGTATGCGAGTATACCGATGAAAAGGAATCAACAGAAAGAATAGGGACGTATTGACAACAGTGAATCAATATGGTATCCTAATCATACAATAAGGATGATAGCTTGCTATCTCCTTTGGGCTGATCGAAAGATCCGGGTCCATCGAGGGCGGGGAAGTTCCCCGCCATTTTTTATGCAAAGAAACAGGACGTGACAAGGTGAAAGAGTTCAGCATCTTTATAGATGAATCCGGCGATTTTGGTGAATATGAACAGCATTCGCCCTATTACATTATAACGATGGTGTTTCATGATCAGGCGATTCCAATTTCCGAGGCGGTTGCCAGGCTGGATCGGGAACTCGATTATATAGGGTTGGAACGACACTGTATTCACACCGGGCCGATTATCCGCAAAGAAGAAAACTATGCCCTTATGACGGTGGAGCAACGGCGAAGGATTTTTAACAAAATGCTTGCATTCATCCGACAGGTGGATATTCGGTACAAATGTTTCTCGATTGAAAAGAAGCATATTCAAGATGGTGTAGAAGCATCGGGAAAACTGGCAAAACAGATTGCCGCCTTTGTCCGTGCCCATTATGCAGAGTTTCTATCCTATGAGGATGTAAAAATCTATTACGACAACGGGCAAGTGGAGGTAAGCAAAATATTATCCTCTGTGTTTAATGCGCTCCTGCCCAATGTGGTGTTTCGCAAGGTAATGCCCTCACAATACAAACTTTTCCAGGTGGCGGATCTGCTTTGTACAATGTACCTGATTCAACTTAAAATGGAGCACAGTCACCTGTCAAAATCTGAGCTCACATTTTTTGGCAATCAACGCGATTTGAAAAAGAACTACCTAAAACCACTTTCCCAGAAAGAGTGGAAGTAACCCAAGACAACAGCAGTAAAAACGGCCAACCAATACATATCCACTGGCTGGTCACAGGATCAGCCAGTTTTTTGTTGCCTTCCGCTGTGGGAGGAGATTTGCACACAGAAGGGAAGACCTGCAGATGAATCCGATCATTCGGCACAAGGGCGTGTGCGACCCCCACATCCATATCTTTGAGGGGAAAGCCTACCTGTATGCCACCCATGACAACTACCGTCCCCAAAGCAACAGCTTCCAGATGACCCAATGGGGGATCTGGTCCTCCACAGACCTGATCCAATGGACCTGCGAGCGCATACTTTTGCCGGAGGATTTTTACTGCGGCAAAATGGACCAGTGCTGGGCGGTGGACGCCGCCGAGAAGGACGGCCGGTATTACTGGTATTATTCGGTCGGGGCGGACTGCGTGGGCGTGGGGGTGGCGGACTCCCCGGCAGGGCCTTTCCGGGAGGCGCTGGGCCATGCGCTGGTGGGGCCGGATACTCCGCCGGTCAACGTCCACAAGTGGGACCCCTGCGTGTTCCGGGACGACGACGGGACGTTTTACCTGATCTGCGGCTCCTGCATCCAGGGCTATGAGTACCAGATCGCCCGGCTGGGGCTGGATATGTGCTCGCTGGCGGAGCCGCTGCGCGCCATCCCGTATTCCGGCAATCCCAGCTTTGAGGACAAGGCGACGGTGCACAAGGCGAACGGCCGGTATTATCTGTCCCATGCGTCCTTTTATGGGGTGTCGGACTCGGTCTATGGGCCTTACACCTACTGCGGCAGCACCAGGGCCAACATTGACCACAACAGTTTTTTCACCTATCACGGGCAGACCTACCAGGCCAGCGGCGGCATGGATACCCCCATCCAGTATTTCCGGGCGTCCTTCCTGACCTACTGCCACTACCGCCGCAACGGCGAGATCGCCGTGGATGTGCGCCCCACGGTCTACGGCGTGGGACAGTACGACGCCGGCTGGCCGCGCATCGAGGCGGAATGGTTTTTCGACTGCCGCGGGGCCGCCAAGGAGGAACGCGGAGACGGCGGCTTTCAGATGGCTTTGTCCGGGGAGGGCAGCTGGCTCTGCTTCCCCCATGTCTGCCACATGACCGCCGGCATGACGCTGCGCGTGGGATACTCCGCAGAGGAAAGCGCCGCCCTGGAGATCCGGGAGTCCGCGCCGGACGGCGCGCTGCTGGGCGTTGTGCCGCTGGCTGCCGGCGGGGACGCGACTGCCTGCGCGGCGCTGCCCTGCCAGGGGGCCGCGGCGGGGCTGGGCGTGGCGCTGAAACGGCAGGGGGACGGCATCGCCCTGCCGATGGACGCCGGCGCCGGCGGCACGGTCCGCTGCGAGCTGCGGTATGCGGCGGAAGAGGCTGCGCGCCTCCGGGTCCGGTGCGGCGGCAGGGAAGGCGCGGCGCTGGCGCTGCCCGCGACGGACGGTAGGGTCAGGCCTTTTGCGTTTGCGCTGGAGCTGGAACCGGGCGTCAACGAGATCGCGCTGAGCCTGGAGGCGGAACGCGCCGCCGGGCTGGTTCTGGATACGCTGTATACCGGGCCGGGACAGTCCATCTATCGCAGCTACCCGGCTGCGCTGGGAGATTTCGACCCCTTCGGCAACGGGATCTGGGACGGCCTGCCCCAGCGGGAATGGAACCCGGAGGCGCTGGGCGGATGCTATGTCAGCGTGCTGAAAAAGGCCGGCTGCCGGGTATTCCTTCGGGAAATCGACGGCGGACAGGCCGGCGGCCGGGTGCGGCTGGAACTGCACTACCGCAACCCCAACCCGGCGGCCGTCCGCTGCCGGGTCACCGCAAACGGGACCCGCAGCCAGACGGTGGAGCTGCTGCCGGGGGACGCCATGCAGAAAGCCGGCGCCGTCATGTGGCTGCGGCCTGGCCCCAACGAAGTGGCGCTGACCGTCGAGCAGGATTCCGAGCGCGGGGTCTGCCTTTCCGCGGTCTCGGTAGTTCCGGACGACCGGGAGGCAGACGGCGGACGCTGAGAGGCGGCGCGCCAAAGCGCAGACGGCCTGACAGAATTTGATATGACGAAAGCCCGACCCCGCATGCGGCGGAATGGTCGGGCTTTTTCTTTTTTGTGATGGCTTGAACGGAAGCGGGACGGCGCTTTTGGCGGCGCAGGGGTCACGGGTTTGCCGCAAGGACCAGCCGGTCGATCTCGGCCCGCTCAGCCGCCGTCAGGGCTATGTTGGCTGCCGCGGCGTTCTCGGCCAGGCGGGCCTGGCTACGCATGCCGGGGATGGGGACGATATAAGGCTTTCTCCCCAGTACCCAGGCCAGCGCCAGCTGGGCCGGCGCGGCCTGCTTTTCCTGTCCCAGCTTTTGCAGGAAGGCAAGCGGCGGGGCGTACCGGTCCAGATTTTCGTCGTTGACCAGCCGGCTGCGCCAGTCGTCCCGGGCAAACTGCGCGCCCTTGTGGAAAGCGGCGGACAAAAGCCCCTTGAACATCGGGCCGTGTGCCACCCAACCGATGCCCTCGGCTTCCAAAAACGGGATCAGATCCTCGTGCCCGCGGTCAATCATGTTATAGCGGTTTTCCACGGCGGTCATCGGGCAGACGGCGTGGGCGCGGCGCAGGTAGTCAGGCCCGACTTCGGACACGCCCCAGTGCAGGATCTTGCCCTCGCGGATCAGTTCGGCCATTGTGTCGGCCACTTCTTCCGGCTCGACCCTGGGGTCGATGCGGGCCTGAAAATACAGGTCGATGCGGTCGGTGCGCAGCCGCCGCAGCGAGCCTTCCACCGCCCGGCGGATGCCTGCCCGGCTGGAATCGTAGAGCAGGGGCGGGACTTCCCGGTCCGCCGCGTAGTCAAAGCTGACGCCGCATTTGGTGGCGATGACCACCCTGCCCCGCACCGGGGCCAGGGCTTCGCCCAGTACTTTCTCGTTGTGGTGCGGGTCGTCGGCAAAGCCGTAGTTTTTGGCGGTATCAAAAAAGGTGTAGCCCATATCCACCGCAGTGCGCAGCAGCCGCACGGCGTCCGGCGTCTCCATCGCCCTGCCTGCCGCATGGGAGATGCCCATGCACCCCATGCCGATCTCCGATACTGCCAGCGTCCCCAGCATACGTTTTTTCATCCGGTTGCCTCCTGCCTGACCGTCAGGTCAAAAAATAAGTGCGGGCGGCCGCGTTGGGCGGCGGGCCCGCCTGCACTTATCAGTATAGGAAGGGGATGGAGGAATGTCTAATACCTTGTTTTCATCGTCCGTCATGCGTGCGGGGCATCGTCGCCGCCTGCCGGCGCAAAAACGGCGCGGCAATGCTGAATGAACCTGGCGGCCGCCGGCGCAAAGGGGCGCTCCCGCCGCCAGGCCAGAACGCTGGTGGAGTGCAGGGCGGGGAAAGCGGCCGGCAAACCAGCACGGCCGGGTCGCGGCTGCGCAGTGTGCCCTCGATGTTGATGGAGTAGGCCAGCCCGCTGGCCGCGATGGCCGAGCTGCCGGACGGCAGGTTGGAGGTGAACAGCACCTGCTGCGGGTCATAGCAGCCGCCCAGCCAGTTGACGACCTCGTTCTGTGTGTTGGAGCGCCGTGGCAGGATCAGCGGCTGGCCGCGCAGATCCTCCGGCGTGACGGCTTCCCTGGCGGCCAGGGGCGCGTCCGGCGACATGGCTACGACCCAGCGCTCGGCCACGGGCATGCGGAGATACTGATATTTGTCGATGTCCACCGGTTCCAGCAGCAGGCCGATGTCGGTCAGGCCGCTTTCCATCCGCTCCTTGATGTGGTCGGCGGTGCCGGTGTACAGGTCAAAACGAACGCGGGGATATTTTTCGTGGAAGCTGCGGAAAACCCCCGGAAGAAGCTGCAGCGCGTCCAGGTCGCCGCAGCCCACCGCCATGGTGCCTTCCATGACGGCGTCCTGCTCGGCCAGTTCCTGTTCGGTCTTGCCCACCAGCTCCAGGATCTCCTGCGCGCGCCGGCGCAGCAGGATGCCCTCGGCGGTCAGGGTGATCTTGCGCTTGCCGCGTTCGAACAGCTTTACGCCCAGTTCCTCCTCCATCTGGGCCAGCTGGCGGCTCAAAGTCGGCTGCGAAAGATGCAGCGCGCTGGCGGCGCGGGTCACGTTTTCCTCCCGTGCCACCATTAAAAAATAGTGCAGGGTGCGCAGTTCCATAGGGCGGCCCTCCCGGTAAAGCAAGAATTGCGGGCGGCGCGGGACATGCCGAATGCGCCGCGCCCTGTTCCCATTATACCGCCCGGGCGGCGGCCGTGTCCAGCGCGGCGGGGCACCCGGCGTTTGGGCAGTTTGACAACCGGGAACCCGGTGCAGAAGCGCCGCGGCGGCTTTTTGCGCCGCTTTGCGGGGCGGTGCGGCGCGAAAAAAGGCCGCGCAAAGGTTGTTTTTTAAACATAATACCGATAAAATGTCTAAAAATGTAGAAGAATTGCACAAATCAATAGAACGCATCCTGAATTTTTTAGCGGATTATACCAGAAAAACCTTGAAATTCCTTCCCGAAACAGGTAATATAGTATTAGCAAAATTTTGGCGGTGTGCAGCCGCTGTAAAGGGGAGATTACAGTGAATCAAGCAGCAGCCAAGGATGCAGGGTATCCCATTTTCCTGTTCAAACAGGGCAATAACCAGGAGGCACAGCGCTATTTCGGCGCCCATCTCTGCGACCAGGACGGCCAGCCCGGCGCGATGTTCCGCGTGTGGGCGCCGCATGCAAAGGCCGTGTCGGTTGTGGGCGACTTTAACAGCTGGGTCCCCGGCAGCCACCCGATGGAACAGATCGAGGAAGGTATCTGGGAGCTCTTTATCCCCGGGATCAAAGAATACGACGTCTATAAATTCTGTGTCACCAGCCCGTCGGACGAGTTGCTGTTCAAGGCGGACCCGTATGCGTTCCATACCGAGACCCGCCCCTCCAACGGCAGCAAGGTCTATAATCTGGACGGCTACGCCTGGAACGACGGCGCCTGGCTGGAACAGCAGGAAAAGCAGGACGTCATCAATTCGCCCGTCAGCATTTACGAGATGCACATGGGCAGCTGGAAGATGAAGGACGAGAACACGCCCTACAATTATTCCGAGGTCGCCGACCTGCTGATCCCCTATATCAAGGATATGGGCTACACCCATGTGGAACTGCTGCCCATCACCGAATATCCGTTCGACGGCAGCTGGGGCTACCAGGTGTCCGGCTATTTTGCGCCCACCAGCCGCTACGGCACCCCCAAGGACTTTATGGCCTTTGTGGACAAGCTGCACCAGGCCGGCATCGGCGTGATCCTGGACTGGGTGCCCGCCCACTTCCCGCGGGACGGCTACGGTTTGTACATGTTCGACGGCGCCCCCTGCTACGAGGACCCCAATCCCCGCCGCGGCGAACACAAAGAGTGGGGCACCATGGTGTTCAACTACGGCATGGGCGAAGTGCAGAGCTTTTTGATCTCCAGCGCGCTGTTCTGGATCGACCAGTATCACCTGGACGGCCTGCGGGTGGACGCGGTGGCCAGCATGCTGTATCTGGATTACAACCGCCGCGACGGCGAGTGGGAGCCTAACGTCAACGGCGGCAAGGAAAACCTGGAGGCCATCGCCTTTTTGCAGAAGTGCAACGGCGTGGTGCTGGGCCGCCACCCCCACAAGATGATGATCGCCGAGGAATCCACCGCCTGGCCGATGGTGACCAAGCCCGCGGCAGACGGCGGTCTGGGCTTCAACTTCAAGTGGAACATGGGCTGGATGAACGACATGCTCAGCTACATGAAGACCGACCCGCTGTTCCGCGCCGGCAACCACGGCAAGGTGACGTTCAGCTTTTTCTATGCTTTCAGCGAGAACTTTATCCTGCCCATCAGCCATGACGAGGTCGTGCACGGCAAGTGCAGCCTGATCAACAAGATGCCCGGCGACTACGAAGCCAAGTTTGCCAACCTGCGCACCTTCTACGGCTACATGATGGCCCATCCCGGCAAAAAGCTGCTGTTCATGGGCCAGGAATTCGGCCAGTTCATCGAGTGGGACGAGAAAAAGCCGCTGGACTGGATGCTGCTGGACTACGACAAGCACCAGCAGCTGCAGTCCTATGTGCGGGACCTGAACAACTTCTACAAAGAGAATCCCGCCATGTGGCAGGTGGATTACAGCTGGGAAGGCTTCCAGTGGATCGTCCCGGACGACAACCAGCAGAGCGTTGTGATTTTCCTGCGGCGCGATGCGGCGGGCAAGATGATCCTGGTGGCCTGCAACTTCAACCCGGTCCTGCGCGAGGGCTACAAGCTGGGTGTGCCGGTGTCCGGTACATACAAAGAGCTTTTGAACTCCGACGACGCCAAGTACGGCGGCGGCGACGTTCACAACGCCCCGGTGCGCAGCGTCAAGGGAGCGATGCACGGTTTTGACCAGCACATCAAGATCGACCTGCCGCCGCTGTCCACCGTTTACTTCTCGGTGCCCACGCCGCGGGTCCGCAAGCCCAAGAGCGACGCGGAGGCCGCAGCCAAAAAGCCTGCCGCCAAAAAGACCGCGGCCAAGCCCGCCGCCAAAAAGGCGGCCACCAAAGCCAAAGCGCCCAAGGCGTGAGGAAACCTGCGCGCCGGCAGCCGACCGGCGCGCGGCATAAAACGAAAGGCGCTTTTCCGCCGGGAAACGCGCCACATCAACGGCGAAAGCCGAACAAGGGGAGAATTATCATGGCAAAAGAAATGATCGCAATGATTCTGGCCGGCGGCCAGGGTTCGCGCTTGTATGCGCTGACCCAAAAGCTCGCCAAGCCCGCAGTGCCGTTTGGCGGAAAGTACCGTATCATCGACTTTCCGCTGTCCAACTGCGTCAACTCGGACATTGACACCGTCGGCATCCTGACGCAGTATCAGCCGCTGGTTTTGAACGAGTACGTCGGCAACGGCCAGCCGTGGGACCTGGACCGCCTGCATGGCGGCGTGCATGTCCTGCCGCCCTACCAGCAGGCTTCCGGCTCCGACTGGTACAAGGGCACCGCGAATGCCATCTATCAGAATATTTCGTTTATCGATCGCTACGATCCCAAATATGTCATCATCCTGTCCGGCGACCAGATCTGCAAGCAGGATTACTCCGATTTCCTGCGGTTCCACAAAGAAAAGGACGCCGAGTTCAGCGTCGCCGTTATGGAAGTGCCATGGAGCGAGGCTTCCCGCTTTGGCCTGATGGTCACTGACGAGAACGACCGCATCAGCGAGTTCCAGGAAAAGCCAAAGGAGCCCAAGAGCAACCTGGCTTCCATGGGCATTTACATCTTTAACTGGGATGTGCTCAAGGCTTACCTGATCGCCGACGAGGCCGACCCCGAGAGCGAGAACGATTTCGGCAAAAACGTCATCCCCGCCCTGCTGCGCGACGGCCGCCGCATGTACGCCTACCGCTTTGCCGGCTACTGGAAGGACGTGGGCACCATCTCCTCGCTGTGGCAGGCCAACATGGAGGTCCTGGACCCCTCTCATTCCGGCATCAACCTGTTTGACGAAAGCTGGAAGATCTATTCCCGTAACACCGGCAACCCCTGCCAGAAGATCGGCGCGGACGCCGACATTGAAAACTCGATGGTGACCGAAGGCTGCAAGGTCAACGGCACCGTCAAGGATTCGATCCTGTTCCCCGGCTGCGTGGTCGAAAAGGGCGCTACGGTCGAGGCGGCTGTCGTCATGGGCGGCACCGTCATCAAGGCGGGCGCTTCGGTCAAGCACTGCATTGTGGCCGAAAATGTCACCATTGAGGAAGGCGCCACCGTCGGCGCCATGCCCGAAGGCGGCCTGGACATCGCCAACCCCGGCGATGTGGCCACTGTCGGTTCCGGCGTCCGCGTCGGCAAGGGCGCTACCGTCGGCCCCAAAGCGATGGTCTCCAATGATGTAAAGGATGGTGAGGAGCAATGGTAAGCAGCAACATGAGCGCCCTGGGCGTTATTTTTGCCAATACTTATGATAACCTGGTCCCCGAACTGGTGGCCGAACGCACGATGGCCTCCATTCCCTTCGGCGGCCGTTACCGCATGATCGACTTTGTGCTGTCCAGCATGGCAAACTCCGGCATCGACAATGTCTCTATCATTGTCCGCCGCAACTACCACTCGCTGATGGATCACCTGGGCGCCGGCCGTGAATGGGACCTGACCCGCAAGCGCGGAGGTCTGAACATCGTGCCTCCCTTTGCAGAGCGCAGCGTCAAAATGTATTCCGGTCGCGTGGATGCCATCGAGAGTATCCTTTCCTGGCTGGAAGATCAGAAGGAACGCTATGTGATCCTGTCTGACGCCTATATGGCCGTCAACTTCGACTTTGGCAAGCTCATCGACGCGCACGTTGCCAGCGGCGCCGATGTGACGATGGTCTACAACCGTGCACCGATTCCCGAAGGTGCCCGCAGCGATAACTATACCGTCCGCATTGATGAGGATGGCCGCGTCACCGAGATTCTGTCCAATGACTATCGCCTCGGCGAGCAGAACCTCTCCATGAATATGTATGTCATCGAGCGTGAAAGCCTGATCCATCTGATTCATGACGCGGCGGTGCGCGGCCTGGTCTACTTTGAGCGTGACATTCTGGCCCGCAACCTCAAGCTGCTCAACGTCCATGCCTACGAGTTCAAGGGCTATGCGGCGCGTATCTCGGATATGAAGAGCTACTTCGACGAGAATATGCGCCTGCTGGAGCCCGGCAGCATGGAAGCGCTGTTCGGCGGTGCGCCCATCTACACCAAGATTCGTGACGATAACCCCACGCGCTATCTGGAAGGCAGCACGGTCAAGAACAGCCTGCTGGCTGACGGCTGCGTGATCGAAGGCACGGTGGAGAACTGTGTTCTGTTCCGCGGCTGCCAGGTCAAGAAGGGTGCCGTGGTAAAGAACTGTGTGCTGATGCAGGATACCGTTGTGGAGCCTGATTGCGTGGTGGAGCACGTTGTGACCGATAAAAACGTTCATATCACCGAGGGCAA
>DWVD01000091.1 GCA_019120395.1 Candidatus Gemmiger faecigallinarum | reverse complement strand
TGCCGACCACGTCGACCTTGTCGCCCTCGGCGAAGACGTCCGCCTTGAGGATGTCGCCAACGTTCAGGCTGGCGATGTCATCAAAACGGAACTCACGCAGGGTGCGCTTGGGGGCGACGTCAGCCTTGTCGAAGTGACCCTTGGCGGCCTTGTTGACCTTCTTGGCAGAGATCTCGCCGAAGCCAAGCTGGACAGCCTGGTAACCGTCAGACTCTTCGGTCTTCTTCTGCACGACGGTGCAGGGGCCGGCTTCAATGACGGTGACGGGAACGACCTTGCCGTTGGCGTCGAACAGCTGGGTCATGCCCAGCTTCTTGCCGATGATACCTTTTTGCATTGTTGTTTTCCTCCTGTAAAGGTTATTGGTTGGTGGGGAGTGGCCCATCAACATGACCTCTCCGCGGTCGTTGGCATCTTGCCAGACCTGGGCGGCCCTCTACGTTATCTTGCCGGCGGTCAGCGGAACACGGCCGCTCGGACCGGCGTATTATAATGTAAAGGATCGCTTACAGCTTGATCTCGATGTCGACGCCAGCGGGGAGCTGCAGGCTCATCAGAGCCTCGACCGTCTTGTTGGACGGCTTCAGAATGTCGATCAGACGCTTGTGGGTGCGGGACTCGAACTGCTCGCGGCTGTCCTTGTACTTGTGGACGGCACGCAGGATCGTGACCACTTCCTTGTCGGTGGGCAGGGGGATCGGGCCGGACACGCGGGCGCCGGTGCGCTTCGCGGTCTCCACGATCTTGGCCGCAGCCGCATCGATCAGGGATGCATCGTAGCTCTTCAGACGGATTCTGATTTTCTCTTTGACTGCCATTACATTCGCCTCCTGAAAATTGTTTGCCTTAGGCGAGCCGATAAACTACACACGCTACCGGGTGTTCAACCCCTTTGCATGAGAAAAACCGGTGAACCGCAGACGCAGTTCCCCCGGAAAGAATCTCCGCAAAGCTGATTGGACATTGGTCCGTGCCGCAGAATGCAGCGCCGTACATATCCCTTCGCATTCGTAATTCTTTCGCCCGGTTCTAAGATCGGACATACTCCGCGGAAAAACCCGTGCTCATCGCACGGCAACCTCCCGCATCAACGCATATCGTGGCCTGTGTGGAACGGATGTTCTACACACGCCGTTCGCAGCCATGTATTATATTACCACACGCCGCCCGGCGTTGCAAGTGTTTTTTTGCATTTTAGCAAAATTTTTTTCGGAATTTTTGGTCATGCAGACGCTTGACAGGGCAGCATGGGGAATTGACAGGTTTTTGAGCCGAACGATCGGAGTTTTCCCGCCCATTCCCCTTTTATACATATATAATATACGGCATGGCAAAGACTGGATGTTATCATAGCACAGGTCCCGGCAAAAGAAAAGCCCCCGTCCGGCATTCTTTCCCGGCCAAGGGCAAAAGTTTCCCGTTACAGCGCCGCCAGCCGGCGCACGCCGGCGGTGGCAAGCCAGCGGGCCAGCAGCAGGCTGAGCGCCGCCAGCACCGCCGTGCAGCCCAGCAGGTACAGTTCCAGCGGCAGGGCGGACAGCAGCGCCAGGTACAGCCCGATGCCTGCCCCCGCCAGCGCCATGCCGCCCAAAACGCCGATCATTGCCGACAGCGACTGCTTGCAGACGATGGTGTCATTTTCGGCGTCCAGCCGCGGGAACAGCAGGTTGGCCGCCGTCCCGCCCAGCGAGACAAAGGCCGACAGCGCCGCGCTGACCGCCAGCAGCGCCAGCCCCTGCGCCGGCGCAAAGCCCAGCGCCAGCCATAGCGCCGCGATGCACACCGCAGTCAGCGGCCAGCCGGCCAGCACGTTGAACCATACCTTGGCCCGGATGACGCCGGCCAGCGGCACCGGCAGCGATTTCAGCAGCCAGAAGCCGCGCCCCTCCAAACTCAGCGACACGCTGGAGGTGGAGACAGTGGCCAGCATCATGCAGACGGTGCCCGCCGCCGCACCGTACAGGTCGGCGCCGGTCAGCGCCATGCCGGTCTCGGCGGCCAGCCAGGCCAGCGCCCGTTCCCCCTGCCAGCAGGAAAACACCGTGGCGATCACCAGCAAAAACAGCCCAAACCCGGTGTTGAACAGGTAGATGGGGGTGTTGAAAAAGCGGGCGGCCTCCTTGCGCAGCAGCGCCGCCATGGGGCTGGCGCTGCGCTGGGCGGTCATGCGGTAGGCCTTGCGGGCCACATGGGCCCCCATGCGGGCAAGCAGCCGCCGGTACTGCCCCTGCAGCAGCGCCACAAACAGCGCCGCCGGCAGCACGCCGCATGCCAGTGTCAGCGCAAGGGCGGCCGGGTCGCCGGTGCAGGCCGCGCCCATCCGGCCAAACAACCACATCGGGCCGGTGAACGCCCCCTGCAGCAGTTGGGCAATGTCCTCGCCCCCGGTCATGGTGGACTGGGCAGACAGGCTGACGCCCAGCGACAATGCAAAAATGCTAAAAATCAGCAGGCCGTAGCCCAGGTTGGCAAACAGCGCGTTGTGGCGGGTGTGGCTGCTTACCCAGGTGATGGCCCAGCCCACCAGCGCCGCCAGCAGCGTGGGCACCAAAGTGCCGAACATCGCCACCGGCACGGCCAGCAGCAGGCCCGGAACGCCGCCGCCCGACGCTGCGTAGATCACCATACCGGGCAGCAGCGTCATGGCAAAGACCAGCAGGTTTTCCAGGTAGAGGGCCAGCAGCCGGGCGGCAAGCAGCATCCAGTCCGGGATGGGCAAAGCCAGCAGCAGGTCGTTGTCCTTGCCGGCAAACAGCACGCCGCCCGCCGCAAAGGCCGTGAACAGAAAGGCCAGCACCGCCCCCACCATGCAGAGGAAGCCGGGCAGCAGGTCCAGCGCCCCCAGCGGGGCAAGCACCACAGCCAGGATGCCGCCGTACAGCACCGAAATCAGCAGCGCCACGCCGGACAGCAGCCCCAGCGAGAGCGCCGCCCCGGCCTTGCCCGGCGCGATGGCCTTGAGCAGTGCGGTCATGCTGACCCGCACCAGTGCGCGAAAGGCTTTCATTGTGCCGCCTCCTCCCGCTCCAGCTGGAGAAAGACCTCCTCCAGGTTGCTTTTGCCCACGATCTCGGCGGTGGGGCCGGCCTCGATCAGGCGGCCGGCGCGCAGGATGGCCAGCTTGTCGCAGAGCTTTTCGGCCACCTCCAGCACGTGGGTGGAAAAGAACACCGCCCCGCCCGCCCGGCACAGCTGGCGCAGCAGCTGCTTGAGGGTGTAGGCCGCGTTGGGGTCCAGCCCCACAAAGGGCTCGTCCAGCAGCAGCAGTTTGGGCTGGCGCAGGAAAGCCGAGATCAGGGCCAGTTTCTGCTTCATGCCGTGGCTGTAGCTGCCGATGGGGCTGCCCAGGTCGCTGGTGAGGGCAAACGCCCCGGCATAGCGCGCGATGCGTTCGGTGCGCAGGTCCGCCGGGATGCCGCAGACGTCCGCGATAAAGTTGAGGTACTGGATGCCGGTGAGGAAGTCGTACAGGTCGGGGTTATCCGGCAAAAACGCCATGGCCTGCTTGGCCTGCACCGGCCGGGTGCGGATGGAGCTGCCGGCAATGATGATGTCGCCTTCGGTAAAGTCCAGCACGCCGGCCACCGCCCGCAGCGTGGTGGACTTGCCCGCGCCGTTGTGGCCTAGGAACCCGCAGATCTCGCCGGGGGCCACGTGCAGCGTCAGGTCCTGCACGGCATAGCGGCCGGGCGCGTATTGTTTGGAAAAATGTTCGATGCGAAGCATAGGAAGTTCCTCCTTTGCCAGTTCCGGATGGCCGGCGCATCGCCGCCCGCACCGGTCGATGCAGAGGGTCGGCGCCAGGTATTTAGACGTTTTTCTAAATGCAAGCACAGCATACACCGGCGGAGTGACTTTGTCAATACTTTGACGAAGTTTTTACATCTGTTTTTCGGCCCGCCCGCGCGCCCGTCCTCTCCCGTTTTGCAGCGCAGGGCGGGGCCGGGCGGCATTTTGCCTGCAAAAAAACCAGCCTGCCGCCGCAGCAGCAGGCTGGTTTTGAACAAATCGGGGCGGCCGCGCGCGGCTGTTTTTTCAGGGGTGGCCCCGGCCCTCACTTCCCTGCCCCGTCCCTGCGGAAAGCCGCCTCGTTCCGGCGCAGCTGTTCTTCCAGGCCGGGGCGCGGGGTGACGTAGACGGTGGTGTACACCTCGTAGACCACCATGCCGGGCTTGGCGCCGGCAGGCTTTTTGATGTTGCGCACCTCGGTGGTGTCCACCGGGACCTTTGCCCCGCCGCCCACGCTGGAGTGCAGCACCGCCAGCTCGGCGGCCTCCTGCTTGGTGGTATCGGGGATGTCCTGCCCGTAGCTCAGCACCACGGTGTGGCTGCCGGGGGCTTTCTGCACATGGAACCACAGGTCCTTGCCGCGGGCAGTGTGCAGCGTCAGCTTATCGTTTTGGGTGTTGTTGCGCCCTACCAGGATCTCGAACCCGTCGCTGGAGCGGTAGCGCAGGAAATCGGCGGGCTTCTGCCGCTTGTCCCGCTGCTTGTAGTATTTCAGGTAGCCCTGGCTTTTCAGCTCGGCGCGGATCTCGTTCAGGGCGGCCTCGCCGGGGGCGCTTTCCACCTCGTACAGGACAGTGGCCAGATATTCGATCTCGGCCTCGCCCTCCACCAGCAGTTTTTTCAGCATCTCGCCGGCAGTCTGCTTTTTCTTGTAGTCCTTAAAGTATTTCTGGGCGTTCTCGTTAGGACCCAGGCGGGGGTCCAGCGGGATGGTGACCTCCTCGCCGGTGTAGTAGTTCTGCACCGTCACCTGCCGGTCGCCCTTGCGGACGGCCCACTGGTTGGCCTGCAGCAGTTCGCCGTACAGGCGCAGGCGGTCGGCCTTGGTGCTGGCGGCCTGCTCCTCCCGCCGGGCGGCCTGCTTGCGCACCGCGCGCTCGTGCATGTTGTGCACCGCCTTGTACAGCTCGCGGCTTTTCTGGCGCAGGCGCTCGGCCCGGTCCTTGGTGGCGTAGTAATCCTCCAGCATCTCGCTGTAAGAGGGGTAGGTGGTGATCTTCGCCGCGGGGCCGTACTGCTGCGGCACAAAAAAGCTGAACTCGGTGGGCTTGTCGGTGCCGTCGGCGCGGGGCAGGCGCACGGCGGCGGGGACGCCGCCGGCGGCGTGCTGCGCTTTCAGGTCGTCATAGGCGGCGGCCAGGGCGGTTTTCTGCGCGCCGTCCAGCTCGGTCGCCAGGCGGGCGGTCTCGCCGCCGAAGGCCCGCCAGGCGATCTCCCGCATGACCACCGGCCCCACACCGCCGATGCTTTTGGTCAGGGCGTCCGCCGGGGGCAGGTCCCGCCGGCAGGCCAGCTCCACCGCCTGCGCGCCGGAAATGCTGAGAAAGTCCGGCTTGCCGGGCTTGGGCGGCAGCGTGTAGGGCAGGCCGGGCAGCAGCTGGCGGATCTCGCTGTCCTCAAAGTCCACCCGCTTGAGGGCGTCGATGATCCTGCCGTTCTGCACCAGCACCAGGTTGGAGTAGCGGCCCATCAGCTCGGCGGTCAGGGTGTTGACCACCAGGTCGCCCATCTCGTTGGTGCAGCGGAAGTCAAAGTAGACGATGCGGTCCCCCGGCTCCATGTGCAGGCCGATCAGCCGCCCGCCGGTCAGATGCTTGCGCAAAAGCATACAGAAGCCCGGCGGCGTGGCCGGGTTCTCGAAACTCTCGTTGGTCAGGCAGACGCGGGCGGAACCGCTGCGGGCGGACAGCAGCAGCCGGAAAGTATCGGTGCGGCTGCGCAGAAGCAGCAGCACTTCGTCGCGGGTAGGCTCAAAAATCTTGTCGATGCGGGCATCCAGCAGGCGGCTGTTCAGTTCCGCCGTCACCAGTGCCAGCGTTGCGGCGTCCAGCGCCATGGAGATCCCTCCTTTTTACCAGTTCTTGCGGGGGCGGCCCCTGGACGCAGCACAGCAGGCCGCCCCGTCCGTTGCCGGCGGGCAGCCTGGTGCGGTTTCGTCCATGGGGGTTTTGCGGTTATGTTTCGCGGGAGAAGGTGATCAGCAGCCGCAGCCGCCACGCGCTCCAGTCCGTCACGCTGACGACATCCCAGCCCTTTTGGGCCATCTCGTTCATCAGCTTTTCGGCGTCGCGCCTTTTGGACTCCAGCACCATGTACTCTTTCACGGGGCATCCTCCTCGCGGCAGGTCACAGATAAAGATACGGGTCGCGGTCGGCGGCAGCGGCTGCCACCTTCAGCCCGGGGAACGCCTGCGCCAGGCGGTCTTTCAGCACCGCGGCGATGGGGTGCTCGGTGCCCCAGTGGCCGGCCACCACCAGGCCGAAACCGCAGCGTTTGGCGTCGATGCCGTTGTGGTGGGCGGCCTCGCCGGTGACCAGGCAGTCGGCCCCCAGCGCCATGGCTTCCTGCCAGTAGCTGCCGCCCGCGCCGCTGACCTCGGCCAGGCAGCGCACCGGGCGGTCGGCTTCCACATAATGCACGCCGGGGCCCAGGGCTTTCTGGCAGAAAGCCGCCAGCGCGGCGGCGGAAGTCTCGTCCACCGTGCCGATGCGGCCGCAGCCGTCCGCAAAGGGCCGGGTATCCCGCATGCCCAGGATGGCCGCCAGCGTGTCATTGACGCCGCCCTCGGCCGCGTCCAGGTTGGTGTGCATGCAGATGGCGGAAACGCCCTTCCGCACCAGCAGCGCGGGCACATCGCCCGGCGCCAGCGCCTTGATGGGGTGGAAGATGACCGGGTGGTGGGCGACGATCAGCTCGCAGCCCAGCGCGGCGGCCTCCTGCACCACCTCGGCGGTGATGTCCAGCGCAGTCAAAACACCGGTGACAGGGCGGCCGGCATCCACCAGCAGCCCCACGTTGTCCCAGTCCTGGGCCAGCTCCGGCGGCGCAAAGCGGCGCAGCTCGTCCAGCACCTGTTGTACGGTTACAGTCATCCTTTTTCCTCCATCCTGTTAAAAACAGGGGTCCCGTTGTCAGTCAATGGCGCGCAGGCGGGCCAGCAGCCCGTCCACCGCGTCGGCTTCCGGGCCGGGGGCAAGGCCGCGGCGGTACTTTTCCACCTTGGGGCGCTGCTGGGCCAGGTAGCCGGCAAAGCCGGGCTGGCTTTCCGTCAGGCCGGCCAGGCAAAACCAGGCGTCCGGGGGGTGCTGTTCGCCGGTATACCGGGCGTTGACCACCGTGTACCAGCGCCCCGCCGCCTGGCACAGCGTCTCGCCCGCCAGGGCAAAACCGCGCCGGGCCAGGCCCAGCCGCAGCAGGCTGTGTTTGGTGGCGGGCACCAGGACCAGGTTGTAAGCCGGGTCCTGCACCCAGGGGGCCGCGTCCAAAATTTCCAATATCGTCTCGGCGCCCATGCCGGCAATGATGATCTCGCTGGCTTCGCCGGGGGCCAGCACCGAAAGCCCGCTGCCCAGCCGGCATTCCACCGCATCCGACCAGGGGGCGCAGGTCTTTTCGGCTTTGGCCAGCGGGCCGGGACGCAAATCGCATGCAAAAACACGCGGGCAGCGTCCGCTGCCCGCGAGCCACGCGCTGAGTTTGCCGTGATCGCAGCCGATATCCGCCGCCGCGCGGCCGGGCCGCACATAGTTGGCGGCGGCGGCCAGCCGGGCGTCCAGACAGGGCGGCTGCGGGTTACTGCTTCTTGGCAAAGTAGTCGTTCAGCTGGGACAGCAGCGCGTCCACGTCCACGCCATGGACGGCGCAGGCCTCGGCGACGGTCTCGCCGTGGGCGGCCATGCAGCCCAGGCAGTGCATGCCGGTGGACAGGAAGATGGGCACGCAGCCCTGCTCCGGGTCGTTCTGGAGGATCTCGGCGATAATGGTATCTCTCTGGACAGTCATAATGATGTTCCTTTCTAAACGTTCCGTTATGGGAAGTGGATTGCGGTTTATGTCGTAACCTGCCAGGTCGCATACAAGCTGTAACCTTGCAGGATGACAAACGATGTCAGGCAGAGGATGGCATACACGCCCTCGCGCCCTGCCGGGCGGCGCAGGAAGCAGCGGCGGTTGGCATGTACCAGCAGCAGCGCCAGCGGCAGCACCGGCAGCCAGTACCGTCCCTGCACGCCAAAAATGGTGGTGTAGTTGATGGGCGTCCAGCTCAGCGCGGCGACAAAAGTCAGCCCAACCACGCACAGGGCGATCAGCGCCGTGCCCAGTTTACCCCGGGCGGAAAGCCCTTCCACATGGGGGGTGCTGTCAGCAGGCAGCGCCGCGGCGACCAGCGCCGCCATCAGGCCGATGCCCAAAAGCCAGCTGACCTCGACCCGGTAGACGATGGGTTCACCCAGCACCGTGCCCAGCAGGCCTTCCAGCCAAAGCGCGCCCTGCTCCGGGATGGAGCGCAGCAGCAGCTTGATGGTTGCGCCCAGGTTGCGGCAGATATACCCGATCGAGAAGGTGTAGATCGAATCCCCGTTGGGCTGGATGCCGTTGACCAGGTCCTCCGGCGTCAGGCCGCCCCACATGTGGGTCAGCATATAAAAGCCCACCGGGATCGCCACCGCCACGCCGGCGATCAGTACGCCAAAGAAGATGCGCCGCCCCAAGGGGCGTCTGCGCACATTGTAGTATACAATGCCCAGCACCGCCGCCGCAGTTGCCATGGCAACGGCAGCGCGGGTCATCCCCACGTTGTCCACGTCGCGCATGGCATACAGCAGCGCGCCGAGGTTGGCCTGCGCCCAAAAAGCCGCCGCCAATACCAGGGCCGCAGCCTTGACCAGGCTGCCGGCGCGCACCTGCACCGGCCCGAACTTCAGCGGCGCGGCATACGCTCCCCTGCGCCAGTCCAGGTTCTCGGACGGGATCAGCAGGCACAGCAGCACCACCGGCAGGTAAATGGCCTTGGCCGGCCCGGTACAGGCGGCCAGGAACAGCAAAAGCGCCAGCTGCCAGCGCGCCGCCGGGCGTTCGCGCAAGGCAAAGCAGAGGGCCGTATAGCAGAACACCAGCCCCAGCACCAGCGCGTCCGCCGACAGGCTGCCCGCCAGTTGCAGCGACATGGGCAGCAGCGCGACCGCCGCAAACAGCCATTTATGCCCCGGGTGCGCCAGCCGGACGGCCAGCGCCGCCAAAAGCAGATAGACCAAAAGGTTGAACAGCCGTCCCATTGCCAGCATGGCAAAAAATCCCAGCCCCAGCAGGCGCGCCAGCAAAATCCCCGCCGTCTGGCCCAGATACAGCCAGGGGATCCGGCCGGTCGTGTCCACCGTCACGCCGCTGGCCGTGTTGGCCACGCCGCCGCCCGGCTGCAACAGCCCCTCGCCCATGGTCTTGTAGGCGAAAATGCCGATCTCTCCGGTCTGTTGCTGAAAATAGGGCGCGTCGCAGGCGCGGACCATCAGGCTTCCATCCGCAGCCTCGGTCTGCTGGCCCATCAGTTCGCTGGCGTACTGGTAGGCGACCGCCAGGTGGGTGTACTCGTCCGGCGCGACCAGAGGCGGCGTGACAAATGCGAACGCGCCGCCCAGCAGCGCCCCGGATACCAGCACCGCCACCGCCGGACGGGCCGCACGGCCGAACACCAGCCAGAAGCCCGCCGCCACCGCGGCAAAGATCAGCACTGCCGGCAGCGCCAGCATAATGCCCGACCAGTCGCCGGAGTAGTCCACCACATATTGCAGCGCAGCGGTCGCGTCCAGCGAACCGCCGCCGCTCGAAAGCGCCATTGCGCCCACCTGGTCCTCGCTGGCCCAAAGTCCCAGCGGCAGGCCGACGTCCATGCCGGCCAGATCGTTGTACCAGATGTGCAGCGTCAGGGTCTCCGCCTGTTCCGGCGTATAGGCTTCTTCAAAAATGACCGTCTCAAAGGTATTGTCCCGGATGGTAAAAATGCCGATGGAACCTTTGGTCAGCGCGGTCCCGTCCTCCGCCAGCAGGTCGATGCGCAGCGTGCCGGTGGTGAACGCATGGTTGTAGGTGGTCATGTTCAGGCGCACGCCGTACAGCCGCTGCCCGGCCGCCAGGCTGATCTGCTGATCCAGCCCGCCGTCCGCCGGGATCGCCACCGTCTGCGCATACTCGTCGTTGACGATCTTGTAAACGGACTGGCCGTTGGCCGTTTCCGCCAGGTCATACCGCACCCAGGCCAGCGTCAGCACGCAGACTGCCAAAGCGGCCAGCCAAAGCAGCCAAAGACGCCGCCGGTGCAGAAACGCCCGGAACTTTTCCATATTTCCTACTCCTTTTTTCGTTCACAGCCGGTTCCGGAAAAGCACGCCGCTCCGCCGGGAACGGGCAGACGGCAGCCGCCGGGCCTGCGGATATTATACCCCACGGCCGGCAAAAGCGCAACCGCCCGGCTCAGTCCTCCAGACGGTACAGGTACCAGGTCCGCATCCCCTCGCCGCCGTCGTAGTCCGCCCGATCCACAAGGCGGTACCGCGGAAAGCGCGCGTCCAGCTCTCCGTCCAGCGCCACCACGTATTCCACGCCGCCGGCCTGCAGCAGCGCGTCCTGCTGTTGCTGCTGCTCCGGCAGCGGCAGGTTGGTCACACAGAAAAACCGGCAGGGCGGCATCAGGCCGGACGCCGTATAAAATCCGCCGTCCAGCGTGCCGTAGTTGAGCAGCGACGTGCCGCCCGCCTCAAGGATGGCGTCGGCAAACCGGTACTGCGGCAGCTCCTGCCTCGGACGCAGCAGCTGATCGGTGTGGGGGCCGGTCAGCATCCCGAAGCCCAGCGCTGCCGCCAGGGCGGCTGCAGGCAGCGCACGCGCCCGGGTCAGCCGGGCGGGAAGGCGGCGCGCCAGCCCGGCAGCGGGCACAAGTCCCAGCGGGGCAAACACTGCCAACGGCAGCGCATAATACACGTGATACGCCCCAAACGCAAACGAGGTGACCGCCAATCCTGCGCCGGCCGCAGCCGCAGCCAGCGCGCAGCCTGCATGGCCGCGCCGCCAGAGCCACAGCAGCCCGGACGCCGCCAGCAGCGCCGTCAGCGGCGTATCGCGGCAGGCCCAGTAAAGTTTCTGCACCACCGAAAAGACCGCCGCGGGGAGCGAAGCCCCCGCCTCCGCGCCGGCGTACAGGAACAGGTTATCCCCGAAGTAAACGCCGAAAAAGTCCGACATCGCGCCGTTCGCGCCGAAATAGACCAGCCAGGGCGCCGTGGAAACCGCCATGCCGCCCAGCCAAGCCGCGACGCTCCAGCCCAGGCGGCGGCCCCAACCGGCGCGCAGGTAGCAGACCGCCAGCGTCACTGCAAGCCCCAGGTACAGCCCCAGCATGGTAAATTTGACCCACAGCACACAGCCGGCGCCCACGCCCAGAAGCATCGCCTGCCAAAGCGGAAGCGGGTGGCGCTGTGCGGCGGGCGCCCGCAAAAAGCGCAGCACCGCATACAGCGCCCAGCCCAGCAGCGGCAGGCAGAACTCCTCGGCGCTGCCGCCGTGGGCAAACGACCGCCCCGCAGCCGCGACCGCGCCGGGCAGCAGGACCCAGGCCGGGTGCAGCGGCCCCGCAAACAGCTCGGCCGTGCGCAGTCCCGCATACAAAAAGGCGGCAAACGCCGCGATCTCGGCAAGCCAGACGCCAAAAAAACCGTTCCGGTCCAGCAGCCAGCCCACGCCGTACACCAGGTACAGCAGCGGACCTTTGTGGTCGAACACATCCCGGTACAGGACCCGGCCGTTCATCATCGCCTTGCCGGCGGTATAGAAGATATTGGCGTCCATCCAGTCGTTCAGCGGATACAGCGGCGACGATTTGGAACAGACCGCCAGCAGCATGGCAGCGGCGGCCACGCACCACAGCGCCGCGCGGCCGCGGCGGACGTTTGGATCCGGCATGGGTCCCCCTCCCCTGTTTTGTACTGCCGCCCCGCCGGGGCGGCCCCACGCAAAAAGGGTGCGCCGCACCGGCTTGCCGGCAGCAGCACACCCCTTTTTATCAGACACATCTATGCGCCATGCGCCGCAGAAAAACCAGATCTCAGTTCTGGCGCATCTTGGCAAAGCACTCGCTGCAGTAGACCGGGCGGTCCTCACGCGGCTGGAAAGGTACCTTGCAGGCCTTGCCGCAGCTGGCGCAGACAGCGTCGTACATCTGGCGCTCGCCGCGGGTGGAGTTCTTCATGGCGGCGCGGCAGTCCTTGCAGCGCTTGGGCTCGTTCTCAAAGCCGTGCTCTGCGTAGAACTCCTGCTCGCCGGCAGTCCAAATGAACTCCTTGCCGCAGTCCTTGCATACTAAAGTCTTGTCTTCGAACATAGTGGGTATCTCCTCTTTGTTTAGTTTTGCCCGCGGAAGGATTCATCCGACACCTTTGGTTAACGGTGCATCTGCTCAAAAAGAGACACCCGTTGGGGACCAACGCTCTGAATGTGAAACTACTGGGGGCATTGTATATCGCCTGGCCAAAACGGCCGGGTTCCAAAAATCACGGCGCGCCGCGCAGCTTACGGCGTGCCCGGGCCAGCGCATTTTCCACCGCCTTGGCGTCGCGGCCCAGCAGCCGGGCAGTCTCGGCGGCCGTGCGGCCGTCGATGGCGCACAGCAGCGCGCCCCGCTCAAACGGCGAAAGCCTTGTCTCCATCCGGCGGATCACGTCGTCCACCGCTTCGCCGGCAATGGCCAGCTCCTCAGGGCCGGGCGTGGCCGAATCTTCCGGCAGCGGCACGCTGGTGTTCAGCGGTGCGTGCTTTTTCCGGGTGGCGGCGCGGGCCGCGTCCTGCTGGGCGTGACCGATGCAGGCCGCCGCATACGCCGCAAACGGCGCGCCCCTGGCCGGGTCGTAACTGCGCACCGCGTCAAACAGGCCGATCAGGCCCTCCTGCACCATATCCTCAAAGTCAAGGCCGGGCACTGTGCAGGCGGCCGCGCCGCTGCGTATGGCAGGCATCATCCGCGCGATCACAGCGGCAATGGCGGCTTCGTCGCCGGCCTTTGCGCTCTGGATCAGCGCGGGGTCAAACTGCTGCATTGCCACGCCTCCTGCCGGCACATTACGATTGTTATCATTCTACCGTCCGGCAGCGGATTTGTCAACAAATATTTCTGTTTGCGGCCCGCGTCCCGGCCTGCGGACGCAGAAAAGGCGCGGCGTCCCCGCCCTGCCGTAAGGATGGGCCGAAACGCCGCGCCGTAAACCGGCGGTCAAGACGGAATTTGCACAGGACAGCGGCCCCGGCAAAGCCAGGCGCTGCCCGCGCCGCGGTCTCGCGGCGTCTTTCGGCAGGAACCGGGTCTGCTTATCCTTGTTCCGTCAAACCCCCGCCGCGTTTATTTTTTGCTGGTTTTTCCCGAACCGGAGAACAGGAAGTTGAACAGGTACACCAGGGCGATCAGGATCAGCGTGACGATAAACACGCCCATCCACCCCTGCAGCGCGCTGACCAGCACCGGCAAAAAGGTATCAAAGTTCATAGGGTTCCCCTTTCTTCCATCAGGCAAACAGCGCCAGGATCATGCCGCCGGCAATAACCGAGGCGATCTGGCCGGAAACGTTGACGCCGACCGCGTGCATCAGCAGGAAGTTCTGGTTGTCCTCTTCCAGGCCCATCTTGTTGATAACGCGCGCCGACATCGGGAAGGCCGAGATACCGGCCGCGCCGATCATCGGGTTGATCTTCTCCTTGGCGAAGATGTTGTACAGCTTGGCGATAAAGACGCCGCCCACCGTGTCGAAGATGAAGGCGACCAGGCCCAGGGCCAGGATCATCAGCGTCTGAACGTTCAGGAAGCTCTCGGCCTGCATCCGGGTGGCGACGGTCAGGCCCAGCAGCAGCGTGACCAGGTTGGCCAGCACTTTCTGGGCGGTCTCGGACAGGCCGTCCAGAACGCCGCACTCACGGATCAGGTTGCCGAACATCAAAAAGCCGACCAGCGCCACGCTGCGGGGGGCAAAGATGCCGGCCACCGCCGTGATGAAGATGGGGAACAGGATCTTGGTGGTCTTGGAGACGTTCTTCTCCGAATAGGTCATGCGAATCTGGCGCTCTTTCTTGGTGGTGACCAGGCGGATGACCGGCGGCTGGATGATGGGCACCAGCGCCATATAAGAATAGGCCACCACGATGATCGCGCCCAGGTAATTGGACTGGAAGAAGTTGGCGACAAAGATGGAGGTGGGGCCGTCCGCCGCGCCGATGATGGCGATGGAGGCCGCGTCCTTGATGTCAAAGCCCAACAGCGTGGCCAGGCACAGCGTGAAGAAGATGCCGAACTGCGCCGCCGCGCCGAAGATCATCAGCTTGGGGTTGGACAGAAGCGGCGTAAAGTCGATCATCGCGCCGATGCCGATGAACAGCAGCAGCGGGAACAGCTCGTTGGCGATGCCTGCGTTGAACAGCACGTCCAGGATGCCTTCCTCGGTGCCGGTCTCGTAGACCTGGGTCACCGCGCCGGACAGCGGCAGGTTGACCAGGATGGTGCCAAAGCCGATGGGCAGCAGCAAAGACGGCTCCATCTGCTTTTTGATGGCCAGGTAGATCAGCAGCGCGCCGATCGCCCACATGACGACCTGTTGCCACTGAATGTTGAGTATGTTACCAAACAGTGCCTCCATAGAAAAACTCCTCTCACATGGCAGGGGTCCTGCCCCGCCGGCCCGGGCACCGGGCCGTAGCCTAAGAATACAGGAAGTATCCCCCGGTCCGCCGCCTGCCAGACACAAGAAAAGACTTCTGCCGCTGCCGCCGCCCGCAGGGGCCCGGCCGCATACGGCAAAAGTCTCGCTTTTTGATCCGACTGCGGGCCATCTGATGCCGTATTGACGCCAGCCGACACGGCGATCCGCCGCAAGCTACTCCCTTTTGTACCTCTTTATTATGCGAAAGGCGGCGAGGTTTGTCAAGTGAAAATCCCACTTTTGTGCGCCGCCTTCCCTGCCGGTCTCCCGCGGCCGCCTTTCTGTTGAACAGGCGCTGTTTTTTCTCGTTTCTGCGCCGGCCGCCGGGCGGCGCGGCGGGGCTTTGCCTCCGGCGGCCGGGAGACGGGGCGGAGCGGGATGCGCATATTGAATTTATTTCACTTGACGAATTAACAGCGTTCATCTATAATCAACTGTATCGCTTCATGGACGAAGCCGGGACTGTCCCGCCGGAGCAGAACTTCGCGGGACGGTCTCGTGCGTTTCAGGGGCGGCCGCCGGCCGGCGGCACAGACGTTAAAACAGGCCCGGCGCAGGCTGCCGCACCGCCTTGGGAGGTTTCTTTCATGCTGACACTGGACAAGATCTATCACGCCGCCTTTGTGCTGAAAGACGTGGCGCGCCGCACCGACCTGATCGCCGCGCCCCGCCTGTGCGAGGACAGCGAACTGTACCTGAAAACCGAGAACCTGCAGGTGACCGGCAGCTTTAAGGTGCGGGGCGCTTACTACAAGATCAGCCAGCTTTCGGAGGAGGAGCGGGCCAAAGGCGTCATCGCCTGCAGCGCCGGCAACCACGCCCAGGGCGTGGCGCTGGCCGCCACCCGCATGGGGCTGAAAAGCGTGGTCTGCATGCCGGACGGCGCGCCCATCATGAAGGTGGAAAGCACCAAGCGGCTGGGCGCCGAGGTCTGCCTGGTAAAAGGCACCTACGACGACGCCCACGACAAGGCGGTGGAGCTGCAGCAGCAGACCGGCATGACCTTCATCCACCCCTACGACGACGAGCAGGTCATTGCCGGGCAGGGCAGCATCGGGCTGGAGATCCTGGACCAGCTGCCCGACGTGGAGGCGGTCATCGTGCCCATCGGCGGCGGCGGGCTGATCGCCGGCGTGGCTTTTGCCATCAAGAGCCTGCGCCCCGACGTGAAGGTGTACGGCGTGCAGGCGGCGGGCGCGGCCAGCATGTTCCGCGCCTGCCGGGACCATACTTACGAGACGCTGGACGCCGTGGACACCTTTGCCGACGGCATCGCGGTCAAGACCCCCGGCGAGCTGACCTTTGAACTGGTGGAAAAATACGTGGACGAGGTCATCACCGTCAGCGAGGACGAGATCGCGGCGGCCATTTTGTCGCTGATGGAAAACCAGAAGCTGGTGGCCGAGGGCGCGGGCGCGGTGTCGGTGGCGGCGGCGCTGTACGGCAAACTGCCCATCCAGGGCAAAAAGACCGTCTGCCTGATCTCCGGCGGCAACATCGACGTGAACATCCTCTCCCGCGTCATCAACCGCGGCCTGGTGATGAGCGGCCGCAAATGCAACCTGATGATTGCGCTGGAGGACAAGCCCGGCCAGCTGACCCGCGTCAGCGAGATCATCTCCGGCCGCGGGGCCAACGTGGTCAGCGTGCAGTACGACCTGGCCGACACCAACATGGCCATCACCAGCTGCTTCCTCAAGCTGGGGCTGGAGACCCGCGACGCCGCCCAGATCGAGGAGATCCGCCAGGCGCTGGCTGCCGAGGGCTTCAAGCTGGTCAGCGAGCGGGCATGACCCGGCGGCCGCCCCATCCCAGCTGCATCCCACAAAAGGAGGAGTTTGTATGACGACCTATTGCGGCGCCGACTGCTGCGGCGACTGCCCGCGGAAAGCGGACTGCGGCGGCTGCGAGGCAGCGGACGGGCGCCCTTTCGGCGGCCGGTGCATCGCCGCCGAGTGCGCACGCCGCGGCGGCGCCGGGGAGCTGGCCCGCGCCAAGCAGGCGCTGATCGACGAGTTCAACGCCCTGGGCATCCCGCAGCTGCGGGTGTCCGACCTGAACCTGCTGAACGGCTTTTACGTCAACCTGGAATACCCGCTGCCAAACGGCGGGACGGTAAAACTGCTGAACGACGCGGACATCTACTGGGGCAACCAGATCGAGCGCCCTGGCAATGACCGCTGCTACGGCATCGTGGGCGACGACCGGCACCTGCTGGTCTGCGAGTACAGCTGCAACGGCAGCGACCCGGAGATCCTTGTCTACCAAAAGCGGGGGCTGGGCACGCCCTAGCGGCCGGCCGCCATTTCCGCTGCTCCCGGGCATTTCGCCCGCAATCTATCGCGCTGCGGCGCAAAAAGGATGTGTATTGTTATGAAAGTGATCTCGACCAACAACGCTCCCGCGGCCATCGGGCCGTATTCCCAGGCGCTGGACCTGGGCGATCTGGTATTCGTCTCCGGGCAGCTCCCCGTGGACCCGGCCACCGGCGCCATGCCGGAGGACGTGCAGGACCAGGCCCGGCAGAGCCTGGCCAACCTGAAGGCCATCCTGGCCGAGGCCGGCCTGACCATGGCCGACGTGGTCAAGACGGTGGTGTTTTTGGCCGACCTTGACGACTTTGCCGCCGTCAACGAGGTGTACGCCCAGGCCTTTGCCCAGCCCTTCCCCGCCCGCAGCTGCGTGCAGGCGGCCGGCATCCCCAAGGGCGCCAAAGTGGAGATCGAGTGCATCGCGGTGCGGAAATAAAAAACGTCGCTCCACAAAAAAGGCTCCCCTGTAAGGGGGCCGATGGTTTTCATCGGCCCGGGGAGGTTAGCGGCATGTTGCCGGTAAAGCGATTGGCGGGCACTGCCGGTTGATTTGTAGGGCGGGCGATTTCGCCCGCCGTGAACCTTCCGCTGCCGCAAACCTCCCCGGCGGGCGTGAACGCCCGCCCTACAATGCGGGATTTACCGGCAAACGGCACAAAACAGCAGCCTGCCGCAAAGATTCCTTGTGCGCACTCCGCTAAGGTTGGCGGGACGATGCAAGCATCACCCCCTACAAAAGCGGCGGCACGCCTGCCAAGCCGCTGGGGCAAAGGCCGGGCCAGGCGCCGCACCCCTCCGCCGCCTGCGGCGGCACCTCCCCTTGCAGGGGAGCCTTTTAGGGCGGCATTCGCACCCGCAGCCCTTGCGGGGGCTGCGTTAAGCCTCGTGCAAAAAAACGCCGCGCCCGGCGGATTGCCGGACACGGCGCGGAATGGGTTTGCCGCAGGTCACACCTGCACCCCGCTCTTGCACAGCTCGATAAACTGCTTGGCCACGCGGGGGCTGCGGCCGCCGGCGCGCAGGGCGAACGCCTCGCCTTTGATGTACAGCTGGTCGGCGGGCATCTGCACGCCGTACTGCTTTGCCAGCTCCAGCAGGATGGCCTCGTACCGGGCCTTGTCCGGCCGCTGGAAGGTCACCGTCAGGCCAAACCGGGCCGACAGGCTCATCCGCTCCTGGCGGGTGTCGGAAGCGTGCAGGTCGTCGCCGTCCCGGTCGCTCATCCGCTCCTTGACCAGATGGCGGCGGTTGGAGGTCGCGTACACCGCGGTGTTGTGGCTGCGGCCGCTCACGCTGCCTTCCAAAATCGCTTTCAGCGCGGCGAAATCGTCGTCGTTGGAAGAAAAGCTCAGATCGTCGATGAACAGGATGAACTTGAGCGGGTTGTCCGCCAGAGACTCCATCACCGCGGGGATCTGATAAAGCTGGTTCTTTTTCACCTCCACCAGCCGCAGGCCGTCGGCGGCGTACTCGTTGGCGATGGCCTTGACGGTGCTGGACTTGCCGGTGCCCGCGTCGCCGTAAAGCAGCACGTTATTGGCCGGCAGCCCCGCCAGCAGGGCTTTGGTGTTGGCGATGACCTTGGCGCGCTCGGCCTCGTAGCCGGGCAGCTCGGAAAGGCGCTGGGGGTCGGGGCAGCGCACCGGCACCAGCCGGGCGTCCTCCACCGTAAACACATGGTGGCGGGCGAACATGCCGTACCCCCGCTTGCCCACCTCGGCGCAGCGCGCGGCATAGGCCGCGGCGTAGCCGGCGGCATGGGTGTCCCACCGGGGCAGAAAGGCGCAGGCATCCCGCAGGTTCTGCGGCGCGTCGGCCAGCAGCTCGTCCAGCCCCTGCTCCCCCGCCTGCTGCAAAACGGTCAATTCTGCACTCAGCGCCTGCTCGGCCGCCTGACCGGCCCCGCCCGACGCAGCGCGGCGGATGCAGATGTTGTCGTTTTCCAGCACGGCGTCCAGCAGGTAATCAGTCCAGCAGCGGCCGGTGTCGAACAGCGCGGCCTCAAACTCGGCGGCCGCGGTGACAAACGCCGCCGCACCGCCGCCTGCCGCGCCCAGCATGGCCGCATATTTGCCGATGACCGGGTCAGCCAAAAGCCCCCGCAAAATGACCAGCCCCCGCAGGCGCAGGTCCAGTTGTTCCAGTTTCATTTCCTTAACTTCCCCCCAAAATCACAGAGATCACAGCTTCAAGAGCACGATACCAGTATACCCTTCCCACCCGTCCGCCGCAAGCGCAGATGCCGCCAAAATGTGTTATTTTCACAAAAAGTGTTGACATTGACCGGATTTTGCAGTATATTCACTGTATAAATTCAAATGCAGTGACGGGAACCAGTACCCCACAACACCGCCCCCAGAGAGCTGCCGGTCAGGTGCAAGGCAGCGGGCAAGGCTGCGGGTGAAGTCCTCCCTGAGCAGGCCGACCGAAATGTCCGCCAGATTAGGCCGGCCCGGCAGCACCCGTTAGCGTGCAGGGCTTTGTTGGAAGTCCGTCGAGGGGGGTATGCCCAAAGGCATACCAACAAGAGTGGTACCGCAGAGAGCTATTTCCGGCCTTTGTCTCTTGAACGCTTTAGAGCGATGAGACAAAGGCCGGTTTTTTCTTTCTCTGCACGATGGCGGCGGGTCCCGCCGCCGGCTTCCGCCCGCGCCTGGCAGCGCAGGCGGCCGGCTGCCGCATAACACCACAAAAGGAAAAGGAGAGGATCACGATGATGCTGACAGGTTCCCAGATTTTTGTCGAGGTGCTGGCCGAGCAGGGCGTGGATACCATTTTCGGGTATCCGGGCGGCGCGGTGCTGAACCTGTACGACGAACTGTACAAGAACTCCGACCGCATCCGGCATATCCTGACCGCGCACGAGCAGGGCGCGTCCCACGCGGCGGACGGGTATGCCCGCGCCACCGGGCGCACCGGCGTGGTGCTGGCCACCAGCGGCCCCGGCGCCACCAACCTGGTCACCGGCATTGCCACTGCCTTCATGGACAGCATCCCGATGGTCGCCTTTACCGGCAACGTGGCCACCTCTCTGCTGGGCAAGGACAGCTTTCAGGAAGCCTACATCGAGGGCGTGACCATGCCCATCACCAAGCACAACTACACCGTCCGCCGGGTCGAAGATCTGGCCGACACCATGCGCGCCGCCTTCCGCATCGCCCAAAGCGGCCGCAAAGGCCCGGTGCTGGTGGACATCCCCAAGGACGTGACCGCCAACCGCTGCGAGTTCACCCCCAAGCCGCCGGAGCCGGTGCGCACCGTCACCCGCTACGACGAAGCCAGCGTGCTGGAAGCCGCCCGGCTGATCAACGAGGCGAAACGCCCCATCGTCGTGTTCGGCGGCGGCGTGCGGGGCGCGGCAGGCTGCCAGCCGCTGCGCGACCTGCTGGCCAAGGCGCAGATCCCCGCCACCTACACCCTGATGGCCGCCGGCGTGCTGGCCTACGGCGAGCCGCTGAACCTGGGGCTTTTGGGCATGCACGGCTGCTACACCGCCAACAAGGCGGTGGACGAGGCCGATCTGGTCATCGCCGTGGGCACCCGCTTTTCCGACCGGGTGGCGCTGAACCCCGACACCTTCGCCCACAATGCAAAGCACATCCAGATCGACATCGACCCCAGCGAGATGGGCAAAAACGTCCCCATCGACCTGGCACTGGTGGGCGACGCGGCCTACATTTTGCAGGCCATCCTGCCCCACATCCAGCCCGCCGAGCACAGGGACTGGATGGAGCAGATCCGGGAATGGCAGGCCCACGACTACAAGCCGGTGGACAGCGACACCGAGCTGAAACCCCACCAGATGATCGACGAGATCTGCCGCCAGGCCGGCCCCGACGCGGTGTACGTCACCGACGTGGGCCAGCACCAGATGTGGGCGGCCCAGTACCTGCACCACGTCAAGAGCCGCGGCTTTATCACCAGCGGCGGCCTGGGCACCATGGGCTTTGGCTACGGCGCGTCCATCGGCGCGCAGATCGGCCTTGGCCCCGACGCCCGCGTGGTCATGCTGACCGGCGACGGCAGCTTCCACATGAACCTGAACGAGGGCTGCACCGCCGTCAGCTACGGCCTGCCCATCATCACCGTCATCTTCAACAACCAGGTGCTGGGCATGGTCCGCCAGTGGCAGACCGCCTTTTACGGCAGGCGCTACTCCAACACCGACCCGCAGCGCCGCACCGATTTTGCCAAGGTGGCCGAGGGCTTCGGCGCCAAGGGCTACCGCTGCGAGACGCTGGCCGAGTTCAAGGCCGCCTTTGCCGATGCGATGAAGCAGAAGGGCCCCAGCTGGATCGACTGCCGCATCGGCAAGGACGAGAAAGTGCTGCCCATGATCCCCGGCGGCGGCGACATCAACGACATTATGATGGAGTAAAGGAGGACCCAGCAATGCCCACTGTGAAGAAAACCGACGCGGCCGAACGCCGGGTCATCAGCATCCTGGTGGATAACCAGAGCGGCGTTCTGGCGCGGGTGTCCAGCCTGTTCTGCCGCCGCGGCTTCAACATCGACAGCCTGACCGTTTCCACCACCAACGACCCGGCCATCAGCCGCATCACCGTCACCACCCACGGCGACGAGAACGAGCTGCGCCAGCTGCTATTGCAGACCGACCGGCTGGAGGTGACCCGCCAGATCTTTGAGCTGGACCAGGACAACAGCCTGCAGCGGGAGCTGCTGCTTTTGAAGGTCGCCTGCGACGTGCACAACCGTGCCGAGCTGCGGGAGATCGCCAGCATTTACAAATCCAAGATCATCGACCTGTCGCCCGACAGCATGGTGTTTGAGCTGACCGGCAAGCCCAGCAAGATCGACGCCTTCCTGGTCATGTTCCAGGATTACAACATCCTGGAGATGTGCCGCACCGGCGTCACCGCCATCGAGCGCGGCGGCATGCACCAGCACATGCAGAAACCGGTGCAGGAGGTCAGCGGGATCAACTACCCCACCTACGGCCCCAAAGGCAACCGGTAAGGCCGGCGGTTTTCCCGCCCTTTGCCCGTCATTCCGGCCGCCTTCAGGCCCATCGGTCCCTGAGGCTTGCCGGAAGGCTGCTGCGTTTCCTGTTTATTTTGCAGCCCGGCGGTCGCCCGCAATTTCTCATTTCCAATTCCTCATTCCTGATTTTGTTTCGGTTCCCCGCCCTCTCGGCGTCGAATATACAGATTGTAATAATCTAAAAATTATTCACAAAAAAGGAGTAACGTATTATGGCGATTAAGAAGTACTACGATTCCGACTGCAACCTCGGTGTGCTGGACGGCAAGACCGTTGCCATCATCGGCTTCGGCAGCCAGGGCCACGCCCATTCCGAGAACCTGGCCGAGAGCGGCGTCAACGTCGTGGTCGGCCTGCGCAAAGGCTCCGGCCACTGGGACAAGGCCGCCGAGTTTGCAGCCAGCCATCCCAACTTCCAGGTCATGGAGGTCGAGGAGGCCGCCAAGGCCGGCGACGTGGTCATGATGCTGGTGCCCGA
>DWVD01000090.1 GCA_019120395.1 Candidatus Gemmiger faecigallinarum | reverse complement strand
TGTTGAAAATTTTTGTATGCACAACCAATAGCGGCGGATATATTTTGGGAAAAAGGTACAATTTGCAAAAAATGTCTCCGATGTGATTGGGAAAACCGCCAAAATTGCAAAAAAGGCTGTACAACCCACGCCCCTTGCGATAAAATAAAGTAAGACGGCAGGTGTCTATGCAATGCGTCATTCCATTTACCACAATAGATAGGAGCGTTTTACTATGTATGTAAAAGAAGTTACCGTTGAAAATCAGGTAGGTCTCCATGCACGCCCCGCCACCTTCTTCATCCAGAAGGCCAATGAATTCAAGTCCTCCATCTGGGTCGAGAAAGAAGAGCGCCGTGTGAATGCAAAGAGCCTGCTGGGTGTCCTTTCTCTGGGCATCGTGGGCGGCACCACCATCCGCATCATTGCGGACGGCGCAGACGAGCAGGCTGCCGTTGATGCGCTGATCAAGCTGGTGGAGTCCGGCTTTGCAGAGTAAGCGGGCCTTTCAGTCGAGTAGTTGGGGCGGACGTCGGTTCCGCCCTTTTTTGTTTGTGCCGGCGGGTCTCGGCCCCGGCGCGCGCCATAGGATCAAGAGGTAACACGATGACCAAAGCGGAGCTGTACCAGAAGGCCTGCATGCTGCCCCTGCTGCCAGGGGTCTATATCATCCGGGACAAAAGCGGCGAGATCATTTATATCGGCAAGGCCAAGCGGCTGCGCACCCGGGTCAGCCAGTATTTCCGGGAGGGGGTGCCCCACGACAACAAGGTCACCCAGATGATCGCCCACGCCTTCAGCTTTGACGTCATCGTCTGCCAGAGCGAGTTCGAGGCGCTGGTGCTGGAGGCCAGTCAGATCAAGGCCCACACCCCCAAATACAACATCCTGCTCAAGGATGACAAAGGGTACAGCTACGTCAAGGTGACGAAAGGGGACTGGCCCCGCCTGTCCGCCGTTTTGCAGAAGGAGGACGACGGCGCCGAGTACATCGGCCCCTTCACCTCCGCCTTTGCGGTGCGCCAGATGGTCGAGACCGCTCAGGACTGCTTTCTGCTGCCCCGCTGCAACCGGGAGTTCCCACGCGACCTGGGCAAGGGCCGCCCCTGCCTGAACGCTCACATCGGCAAGTGCATGGCGGTGTGCAGCGGCAAGATCAGCCGTGAAGCCTACAACGACGCGGTGCAAAGCGCCGTCCACATGATCCGCTACGGCAAAAAGGACATCGTCAAGCAGCTGCGCGAAAAGATGGAGGCCGCCGCCGAGCGCCTGGACTTTGAGACCGCCGCCCTGCTGCGGGACCAGATCGCCGCCATCGACCGGGTGGCCCCCGGCCAGAAGGTGGTGCGCGGCGCCGAGGAGGACATGGACGTGCTGGCCTTTGCCGGCACCACCAAAGCGGTGTGCGCGGCCATCCTGCGCTACCGGGGCGGCCGGCTGAGCGACAAGCGGGAGTTTCTGTTCCACGACACCGCCGACATCCCCGCCCTGCGGGAGGAATTTCTGCCCCAGTATTACCTGGACGGCGAGGAGATCCCCAAGACCATCGCGGTGGACGCTTTGCCCGACGACCACGAGGCCCTGGCCGAAGCCCTTGCCAAAACGCGGGGCGGCGCGGTCAACCTGTATGTGCCCCAGCGGGGCGACGTGGCCAAGCTGGTGACCATGGCCTACACCAACGCGGTGGAGCGCCTGGCCCGCGAGAGCGGCCGCTATACCCGCGAGGAAAAACTGCTGGAGGAGACCGCCCAGATGCTGGGCCTGAAAGCCCCGCCCCGCGTCATCGAGAGCTACGACATCTCCAACTGGGGCGACGGCTCCAGCGTCTGCGGCATGATCGTGTTCCAGGACGGCAAGCCCTACCGCACCGGGTATCGGCGCTTCCGCATGAAAACGGTGGCCGGCACCGACGACTACGCCTCCATGGCCGAGACGCTCTCCCGCCGCGCGAGCGAGTACGCCGCCGCCAAGCGCGGCGAAAAGCCGGACACCCCCTCCAACCAGTTCTCGGTTCTGCCTGACCTGATTTTGCTGGACGGCGGCAGGGGGCAGGTGTCGGCCGTGCGCGCGGCGCTGAAAGGCACGCTGCTGGAACACGTGCCGCTGTTCGGCATGGTCAAGGACGACCGCCACCGCACCCGCGCCATCGTGGACGATACCGGCGCCGAGATCGCCATCAACCGCAACCGGGGCATCTTTACCTTTGTCACCTCCATCCAGGACGAGGTACACCGCTACGCCAACGCCTACCGCAAGCAGATGATGCACAAAAAGTCCTACGCCGCCACCCTGACGGCGCTGCCCGGCGTGGGCGAAAAGACCTCCGCCGCGCTTCTGGCCCATTTCAAGACGGTGGCAAACGTCCGCGCCGCCTCCATCTCCGACCTGGAGGAAGTGCCCGGCATCAGCCACAAAAAGGCCGAAGCCATTTACAACGGCCTGCACGGCTGAACGGCGCGGGGACGCGCCTGCCCCGAGTCTGCCCCCGCCCCGCGGCGGCCCACCAAAACGCCGGGCCGTGTCAACCCCCGGCGATTTTGCATAGAATGGCCTGTTGCACGAGAAAAACACCCGAAATACAAGGGGGCGACCGGTATGCAGACCATTTCTTCCAAAACGATCCCCACCGTGGACTTCTTTCTGGGCGCGCTGTCGCCGTCCGGGTTCTCCGGCTGGTTCGCCCAGGCTGCGGCCGAGCCGGGCGCAAGGCCCTGGCTGATCAAGGCGGGGCCAGGCTGCGGCAAGTCCACCTTTATGCGCCGCATTGCAGAAAAGGCCGCCGCGCAGCCCGCGGACAGGGGCGCTTGTGTCGAGCGCATCCACTGCTCCAGCGACCCTGCCAGCCTGGACGGCGTCCGGCTGCCCTCCGGCGATCTGATCCTGGACGCCACCGCGCCCCACACCCTCGACTGCAAATACCCCGACGCGGCCGAGCGGGTGCTCAGCTTTTACGATACCCTTGACCATGCTTACCTGCACAAGAACAGCGCCCAGGTGCTGGCGGCCGGCAATGGCAACACCGCGCTGCTGCAGCGTGCCGCCGCCGATTTCGCCCTGTCCTGCGGGCTGCTGCAGCGCCGCCGGCAGCTTGCCGCCGCCCGCCTGGACGCTGACAAGCTGGACCGCTTTACGGCGCGCATGGCCGCCCGCCTGATGCCCGCCCGCCGCGGCGCAAAGCCGGGCATCCAGCGCATCCGGCTGCTCAGCGCGCCCACGCCGGGCGGCGTCACCGTTTTTGCGGACACGGTGCCCGCCCTGGCCGACACCATCTACGCCATCCACGACCCCTACGGTGCGGCTGCGGCCCGCATGCTGGGCATCCTGGCCGATTACGCCGTCCAAAACGGCTACGAGGCCATTGTCTGCCGCTGCGCCGCGGACCAAAGCAAGACCGACCACCTGATCCTGCCCGCGCTGCGGCTGGCGGTGGTCACCTCCAACCCCTGGCACCCGATGCGCTTTGCCGGGCAGAAGAACATCCACGCCGCCCGCTTTGCCGACGGTGCCGGCCTGGCCGCCCGGCGGGGGATGCTGCAATACCAGAAGCGCATCGCCGCGCAGCTGATCGCCCGCACCTGCCAGACCCAGGCCGAGGCCAAGCGCGTCCACGACACGCTGGAGACTTACTACGTCCGCGCCACCGACTTTGCAGCGGTGGACGCCATCCGGCAGGGCGTGGAGGCCGAGCTGTTCGGTTGAGCAGAGAAATACCCGCCGCCCGGCCGCGGCAAAACCAAAAGGGAAGTGACGCCGATGATCGTTTCCACCATCCGCGCGGTGCTGCCCTGCCCGGCAGGGCGTATCTGGCGCACCGTGACCGACCTGCAGCATTATGGCTGGCGCAGCGACCTGAGCCGGCTGGAAGTCCAAGCGGACGGCCGGTTTGTGGAGTACACCCGCCAGGGCTTCCCCACGACCTTCACCGTCACCGCCGCAAATCCCTGCCGCCGCTGGGCGTTCATACTGGAAAACGAAAACCTCCGCGGCCGGTGGCAGGGCGTCTTTTGGGAAAGGCAGGGCAAAACCGCCGTCCTGTTCACCGAATGGGTGGAGCCCAAAGCGCCGGTGCCGGCGGTTTTGATCCGGCTGTACCTGAAACAGCAGCAGCGGCGGTATCTGGCCGACCTGCGCCGGGCGCTGGGATGCTGAACCCGCCGCCCGGCCGCGGCAAAACACCGACCACAAAGGAAAGAAGGTCCCTTCCATGCCCGCACTGTCCCTGACGCTGCCGGTCCGCCAGCTGGTGGAGTTTTTGCTGCGCACCGGCAGCATCGACAACCGGTTCACCGGCTTTGACCGGGCGCTGGAGGGGGCCCGCCTGCACCGCAGACTGCAAAAGGAAGCCGTCGCCGCCCACCCCGACTACGCCGCCGAGGTCAGCCTGCGCCACACCCTGACCGCCGCGGAGGTGGAATACACCATCGAAGGCCGGGCCGATGGCATCTTCACCGCGCCGGACGGCGCCGTCACCATCGACGAGATCAAGACCACCGCCCTGCCCGCCGACGCCATCACCGGCGAGCAGTCGCCGGAACACTGGGCCCAGGGGCAGGTCTACGCCTTTATCTACGGCGTGCAGCACGACCTGCCCCGCCTGCGCGTCCAGCTGACCTATTACCAGGTGGACGAGGAACTGACGCTGCGCTTCTCCCGCGATCACACCATCGGGGAACTGACCGGCATCGTCACCGGCCTGCTGGAGCAGTACGCCCCCTGGGCGCGGCGGGCGGCTTCCTGGAGGGAGCAGCGCGCCGCCGGCCTGTCGGCCATGCGCTTCCCGTTCGGCGGTTACCGCCCCGGCCAGAAAGCCATGATCGGCGAGGTCTACCGCGTCTGCGCCGGGGGCGGGCAGCTGCTGTGCCAGGCGCCCACCGGCATCGGCAAGACCATCAGCGTGCTGTTCCCGGCGCTCAAGGCGGTGGGGGAGGGCGGCCCGGTCTTTTACCTGACCGCCCGCGGCACCACCCGCGCCGCCGCCGAGGCCGCCCTGGCCAGCCTGCACGCCGCCAACCCCGGCCTTGCGCTGCGCAGCATCACGCTGACGGCCAAGGACAAGATCTGCCTGTGCGAAAGCCGCGAGTGCACCCCCGAAGCCTGCCCCTACGCCAACGGCTACTTTGACCGCATCAAGCCGGCGCTGTGGCAGGCACTGGACGAGACCGCCCTCACGGCGGAAACACTGCAGGCCGCGGCGCGCCGCCACACCGTCTGCCCCTTTGAGCTGGGGCTGGATCTGAGCCCGTGGTGCGACGTGGTGGTGGGGGACTACAACTACCTGTTCGATCCGGTCGTTTCGCTCAAGCGGTTTTTCGAGACGGCGGGGGATTACATTTTCCTCATCGACGAGGCCCACAACCTGCCCGACCGGGCGCGGGACATGCACTCGGAAAGCCTGCTCAAAAGCAGCTTTGTGCAGGCCCGCAAGCTGCTGGGCAAGGGCAAAAGCCGGCTAAAGACCGCGCTGGGCAGGGCAAACGCCGCCCTGCTGGAATGGCGCCGCCGCTGCGAGGAGGAGGGCGGCCGCGCCAAAACGCTGATGCGCCCGGAGCGGGACGAGGAACTGGACCGGGTGCTCCAGCGCCTGTGCGACCCGCTGGAAGCCTGGCTGGACGAGCACCGCGACCCCACCGAAGCCCACGCCGCCATGCTGCAGCTCTATTTTGATATCCGCGCCTGGCTGCGGGTGGCCGAGACCTTCGACGACCACTTTGTGCTGCAGGCAGCGGCCTTTGGCAGCGACCTGCGCTTGACCCAGCTCTGTCTGGACCCCAGCGAGTTTTTGAAAGCGAACTTTGCGCTGGGGCGGGCAGCGGTGATGTTTTCGGCCACGCTGGCGCCGGCGGCCTACTACAAGGACCTGTGCGGCCTGCCGGACGCCCGCGCCGTGGCGCTGAAAAGCCCTTTCCCGCCGGAAAACTTCGGCCTGTTTGCGGCCTGCCAGGTCAGCACCCGCTACAAGGACCGGGAGACCAGCATCGCCCAGGTGGCCGGCTGCCTGGCCGCCATGGCCGGGGCAAAGCCCGGCAACTATCTGGCGTTTTTCCCCAGTTACAGCTATCTGGAACAGGTGCGGGCCGCTTTTGCCGAGGCTTACCCGGACATCCCGCTGCTGGTCCAGCAAAGCGCCCTGGACGAGGCCGGCCGCGCCGATTTCCTGGCGCAGTTCCGCCCCGACCCGCAGGGCACGATGCTGGGCTTTGCAGTGATGGGCGGCGTCTTTGGCGAGGGAGTGGATCTGGCCGGCACCCGGCTGATCGGCGCGGCCATCGTCGGCCCCGGCCTGCCCCAGGTGGGACCCCGGCAGGATCAATTGCGGGACTACTTCGAGCGCACCCGCGGCAGCGGCTTCGACTACGCCTACCGTTACCCCGGTATGAACAAGGTTTTGCAGGCGGCCGGGCGGGTCATTCGCACGCCGCAGGACAAGGGCGTGGTGCTGCTGATCGACGACCGCTTTGCCGCCCCCGATTACCGCCGCCTGATGCCGCCCCACTGGGACCGCCTGACCCCGGTGTACACGCTGGACGCCCTGCGCCGGGCGCTGGGGAAGTTTTGGGGCAATGAGGAATGAGAAGTCGGGAGTCAGGAATTAAGAATGGCCGCTGCCTGTCGCTCTCGGCTCCGTCATATGTTTGCCTTGTATTGCAGGGCGGTTCACAGCGGGCGAGATCGCCCGCCCTGCAAGCACCCGCAAGCCTGCGGCCTCGCATGCGTAGGGGATGATGCTCGCATCGTCCCGCTGCCTGTCTGCGGCGCAGACAGCGCGGGCTGATGCAGGCGTCGCTCCCGGCGCGCGCAGCGCAAACATCCCACAGGCGTAAAGGCCCGGCAAGGGTGCCGCACCCCTCCGTCTGCGCCTGCGTCGCATCCACCTCCCCTTGCAGGGGAGGCTTTTTGCGGCAGTTTCCCAAAGGCGCCCCTGCAAGGGGAGCTGTCGGCGCCAGCCGACTGAGGGGTGCATCGCCGCCCGGCGGCAGAGATATCCTGCAAAACCCGGCAGGCCTTTGCATGCGTAGGGGACGATGCTCGCATCGTCCCGCGAGCTTCCCGGCAGCCGCCGCCTTCTCCGGGCCGATGAAAAATCATCGGCCCCTGCGCAGGCTTGGCGCAGCC
>DWVD01000089.1 GCA_019120395.1 Candidatus Gemmiger faecigallinarum | reverse complement strand
CCGCCGGCGATCTTGTCGCCCACCACGGCGTCCTCGCCGGGCACGGTCATGCTCAGCACGTCGGTGATGTCGGCGATCAGGTTGCCCTTGATGAACTGCTCGGTCAGGGCAGCCTCGCGGCCGGTGGCCAGGTGGATGACGTCGGGGTAGTCGCCGCCCTGCATCGAGGGGCCAATGACGTCCTCCAGGTTCTTGTCGGTGGTCAGCTCAACGGCGATGCCGGTCTGCTCGGTGAAAGCGTCGGCCACCTGCTGCCACATCTCGGAGCCGTAAGCGGTCTCGATGGCGGCCACTTTGATGGTCTCGGCGGGGGCTGCAGAGGAAGCAGCCGAGGACGCGCCGCCGGCACCAGTGGAGGCGGCGGTGGAGCTGGAAGAGCTGCCGCCGCAGGCCGCCAGGCCCACAGCCGCTGCGCCCGCACCGACGATCTTGATAAAGTTGCGACGAGAAATGCGTTTCATAGTTCTGTCCTCCAACAGTATAGATTCTTGTCCGCAGGCGCACCGCGCGGTATATGCCGGAAACGCCGGACCGCCCGCTGAATGGGGCCGCAGATGCAGGCGTGTGTGTGGCCGCCGCCCCCGCGGCTGCGGGGCACGGCGCTGCAAAGACGGCGTCTTTCAGCGGACAGGACAGCGTTCAGAGACTTTGGGAGATGCGCCCTTTCGGGGCGGTGCGGCCGCACAGGCGCCGCACCCTTCTCTGCACCCAATATAGTGGATTTTGCCGCCCGCCACAAGCGCTTTCTTGCCTCGTTTTTTATACATCTTGCTTTACCTCTATTTTCCACCGTCAAAGTGCCGTGTCAATCCGCCGCCTGTTTGTATAATTTGCGCACAATTGCAAATTCTTACAAAAAAGTAACAATTTTCAAAAATACTCCTGAGGAAACTGCCTGAAAATCGCCCTTGCAAAATGCCGCCGGATTCTCTATAATAAAACCAGATTTTGCCGCGGCCGTTCCAGCCGCCCTTCCTATTTTGCTTTTTATTTTAGAAATCTTGCGCGCACTGTTGATTCTTGAAAGGAGACTCTTTTTGTGAGCACCGCCCGCTTCGCTATCAGCCACGCCCCCGCACCGCGGGAGAGCTTCCGGCTTTTATATATCAGCAAAAGCCGCTTTGGCGGCGACTGGAACAGCACCGCCCACACCCATGCCTGCACCGAGCTGTTCTACTGCCTCAGCGGGGAGGGGCAGTTTTTCATCCAGGGGCAGCTTTACCCCGTCCAGCCCGACGACCTGGTCATCGTCAACCCACAGGTGGAGCACACCGAGCTCAGCCTCAACGCCGCCCCGCTGGAATACGTGGTGCTGGGCATTTCGGGTATCGAGGTGCTGTTCGGCAGCAGCGACGAGCCCTACGCCATCCTCAACTGCCGCGAGCAGCGGGAGCGCCTGGGCGCCCTGCTGCATATGCTGCTGGCCGAGGCCGACCACAGCCTGGACGGCTACGAGACGGTCTGCCAGGACCTGCTGGAAGTGCTGCTGATCTGGCTGGTGCGCTCCAGCACCCTGTCGGTGCAGCTGCAGCGCACCACCGTCCGGGCCGAGAACCGCGAGTGCGCCGAGATCAAGCGCTACATCGACACCAATTACCGCGAGAGCATCACCCTGGACAAGCTGGCCGGCATGGCCCACCTGAACAAATACTACCTGTCCCACGCTTTCCAAAAGGAGTACGGCATCTCCCCCATCACCTACCTGAGCCGCCGCCGCATCGAGGAGAGCAAGTACCTGCTGGGCAACACCAGCCACACCCTGGCCCAGGTCAGCGAGCTGCTGGGCTTCTCGTCCCCGAGTTATTTTTCCCAGTGCTTCCGCAAAGCGGAGGGCATCAGCCCCAACGAATACCGCCGCCAGGTGCGGGAGGGCAAGCGCCCTGCTCCGCCCAAGCGGCGCTGAACCATCCACCCGTCTGAAACTATGGAGGAATCGCATCATGAAACCAGTCACCCAGGAACTGCTCCGCCAGGCCGCCGAGGCCTTTGCCTTTGACCGGCCCGCCGGCGAGGCGGAGCGCTTCGGCGCAGGCCACATCAACGACACCTTTGCGGTGTGGGCTGCCGACCGCAGCAAGCGCTGGATCCTGCAGCGGATCAACACCGACACCTTTACCGACCCCGCCGGGCTGATGGAGAATGTGACCGGCGTGACCGCCTACCTGCGCCGCCAGATCATCGAGCGGGGCGGCGATCCCGACCGGGAGACCCTGAACGTCATCCCCACCCTGGACGGCAAGCCCTACTACACCGACACCGAGGGCGGCGCCTGGCGGGCCTACATCTTTGTGGAGGGCACGGTCTGCCTGCAGAAGGTGGAAAACGAGCGGGACTTTTACACCGCGGCTGAGACCTTCGGCAATTTCCAGAACCAGCTGGCCGGCTACCCCGCCGCCACCCTGCACGAGACCATCGCCCGCTTCCACGACACACCCAACCGCTACGCCAACTTTGAAAAGGCCCTGGCCGCCGACGTCATGGGCCGCGCCAAGGACGTTGGGCCCGAGATCGCCTTCATCCGCGCGCGGGAGGCCGACTGCCGCGTCCTGGTGGACCAGCTGGCCGCCGGCGTGCTGCCCCTGCGCGTGACCCACAACGACACCAAACTGAACAACGTCCTGATCGACCAGGAGACCGGCAAGGGCATCTGCGTCATCGACCTGGACACCGTCATGCCGGGCCTGTCCGCCTACGACTTTGGCGATTCGATCCGCTTCGGGGCCAACGACTGCGCCGAGGACGAGCCCGACCAGAGCAAAGTCCACTTCAGCCTGCACCTGTACAAGGTGTTCGCCGAGGGGTATCTGGCGGCGGCCAGCAGCGCCATGACCGAGGCCGAACGCCGGAGCCTGCCCTGGGGCGCCAAGCTGATGACTCTTGAGTGCGGCATCCGCTTTTTGACCGACTATCTGGAGGGCGACCACTACTTCAAGATCAGCCGCCCGGACCAGAACCTGGACCGCGCCCGCACCCAGTTCACCCTGGTGCAGGGGATGGAGCGGGAATTCGACGCCATGACGCAGCTGGCGCTGGAACTGTAAAAACCGGATACGCAAAAAGCTCCCCCGCGGCGGACCGCAAAGCCAACCGCAGGGGAGCGTTTTTATGTCTTATGGGTCAGAAAACCGCCGGAAAGCTCAGGCGTTCTTCTTCATGGCCTCTTCCACCGAGACGGCCACCGCAACGGTAGCGCCGACCATGGGGTTGTTGCCCATGCCCAGGAAGCCCATCATCTCGACGTGCGCAGGCACCGAGCTGGAGCCGGCGAACTGGGCGTCCGAGTGCATACGGCCCATGGTGTCGGTCATGCCGTAGGAAGCAGGGCCGGCGGCCATGTTGTCGGGGTGCAGGGTGCGGCCGGTGCCGCCGCCCGAAGCCACCGAGAAGTACTTCTTGCCCTGCTC
>DWVD01000088.1 GCA_019120395.1 Candidatus Gemmiger faecigallinarum | reverse complement strand
AGAAGAAAAAGAAGATGAAGAAGAACATGAAAAAGAAAAAGAAGATGAAAAAGATAAGGACTCCTCCTATCGTCGTCGTCCTGATGCAGTGACGACAACGACGACGGGGCCGGGGGAGCAGGCGCTGGCCTTCTGGGCAGACAACGTGGGGCCGGTGGGCAGCTACCTCCGGCGGGAGGTGGCGGACGTCATGGCCAATGGGGCGGCGGAGGATCTGGTCCTGCTGGCCATGGAGCGGGCCATCGACTACGGCGGCGGGCGTTGGGCCTATGCCCGGAGTATCCTGCAGGACGCCCGGCGCCTGGGCGTGACAAATGCGGCGGGGTACCGGGCATCCAGCCGCCCCCGCAAGGCAGCAGCTTCCGGCAGCATGAAGGCCAGGAGCGGCGAGAGCCCCAAACCTATGAAGAACGTATTTGACCGTGACTGGAACGCCGTCTTTGACGGCAGCCCGGACAGCAGCGAATGAGGAAAGGAGGGAGGCGCCCGTGATCTGGCGCAACGGCGAACACTACTGCGACCCCACCGCGGGCGCGGCCCTCCAAAGCATTGCACACAAGGAGGTTTGCAGCAACATGATGGAGGGCAAGCGATTCGAGAGAGACTTCAAGGCCAGCGTCCCGCTGGACACCTGGTGCTACCGGCTGCGGGACAGCCCCATCAGCTACTACGGCGGCAGCGAGGCCGAGGGCATCCGGTTCGCCCAGGACAATATCTGTGATTTTTTTCTGTTCCGGGCGCCGTCGCTCTACCTGCTGGAGCTCAAGACGGTGGGCACCCGCAGCGCGGCGCTGACCAGCCTGTTCGGCCGGTTCGACCCGGACAAGGGGGCGTACAAAAAGCAAAAGCACCTGCAGGACATGGCAGACGCTGCCGTCCGCCGGAGCCTGCAGGCGCTGGTGGTGCTGAATTACCGCCTGGCCGGGCATACATATGCACTGCCCGCCGCCGATGTGCTGGATTTTGTTCGGCAGGCCATCGCAGGAGGGCGCAAGAGCATCCCGGAGGAATGGTGCCGGGAGCACGGCCGTCCGGTGAACGCCCGCCGACTGCGGGTCAACTGGCGGTACGATGTGGCTGCCATGATGGATGAATGCGAGGGGAGGATCGACCATGCCGAAGAACCTGAGATTTGACGCCGCCAACAGCCGCTGCGTGGCATATGAGCCCCTGCCGCCCGGCATGAACCGCCAGCTCCAGCGCCTGGCAGTGGAGCGCCGCCCCGAGGCCTGCCTTGGCTGCGGCTTCGAGAACGGCTGCAGCCTCCACGGCTGCGCAGTGCTGCGCCGGGTCAGCCGGGTGGTGGCGATGGGGGAAGGAGAGGAAGGTGAGGCGACTTGACTTACGAGGAAAAGGTTCAGTGGTTGCAAAGATACCAATTGGAGATGCAAAGAGAAAAAGAGCTGGTAGAAGAATTGGTGCAATTGAGAAATCGTGCTACAGCTATAGAAGCCCACATCGATGATATACCGAAGAGAAAGACTAACTCTGACATAATTCTAACGGCAGTAGCGTCTATTATTGAGGCAGAAAAAAGACTCGGCGATCAGATCAAAAAATGTGGCCAGATAAGAAGTAAAACTATTGAGGCGATTACTTCAGTTTCTAAAGAACGAGAACAGCTAATCTTAAGATATCGATATATTGTAGGACTTGGATGGGAGAAAATTGCTGAAAAGGTCAAGATATGCCCAAAGTGGTGTAAGACGTTGCATGATAAAGCAATTGAAGGCCTTGAGATTAGCAGGAGGGGTGGTGATGATTAAAAAAAAGTTGCCGTTTTTCGTTAAATGGTGTAAAATGAGGGCAGAAAATGAAAATAAAAGTGTAAACGAAAAGAGAAGAAATAAAATGAAAAGACCTTATTCGGCAACATTGATTGCACGATACATTATTAGTCGTGAATCGGAGTGCAACCGTTCGGTGAGCAATCTGCGATTGCAGAAATTGCTTTACTTTGTGCAGGCCTATTTCTTCCTGTCTTTGGATGAGCCTTGTTTCAAAAATAGAATTGAGGCGTGGGATTTTGGACCAGTAGTTCCGGAAGTTTACCACAAGTATAAACGATTTGGCAGTATGATTATTCAGGAAAACGAAAAATGTTCCATTGAAGATATAGACGAAGAAGACTGCCAAAAAATTGATGAAATGCTTGATGCTTGTGCAGATAAGACGACAAGAGAACTTGTAAATATTACGCATGAGCAGAAACCATGGAAACGTGCCTATAAAAATCTGTTTTCTAATGAAATAACACAGGAATCTATTCGGGATATGTTCGCTGAAATGAGGCAACAGGCGTGACAGATAAAGGAAAAAACTCCTTTTGGCCCTTTACGGGAAAAATTGAGGCATTGCGAGTTAATAGACAGAAAGAGGGTCAGATTCAGCATCAAGAAAATAATCAGGAGGCTGTAGATCCGAGGGCCGTGTTTGGGGCTGGACAGATAGATGGAACAATGGAGCAATCCGAAGCAGACGGGAAAGGCCATAAAATCCATGCGATATCTGAAATGCAAGATGCTGCAGTCAGTCTATGCGTAAATTTGAACGTCTCAAGTAGTGTTTTCAATGGTGAGGACTGGATAAGCGAGTTAGAAAAACATCAAAAAGAAGATTCGTTTAGGTTGAGCTATTTTTGTGTTACACAGTATGTTTTTGCAAATGAGATCGAGGGAGATAAATCAGGCTTCTTAACAAATCTTGATAGTGCAGTAGAGTTGGCACAACAACGGTATGCCGTCGATGAAAAATCGTTAAGGTTGTATAAGATGGCATTGAAGTTTAAAGATCATGTGAATCTGGCTATCCAGCAAAAGGGGCTGGTGAATAAAACGCAAAAAGAGATGCGTAAGGAAGTTGATCAAATCGTATCTCCCCGAATCAATGAAATGACAAAAGAGATGACGTCGCAATTGGTTGGGATGGTAGCGTTATTTACCGCATTATCATTTATTGTTTTTGGCGGCATTTCTTCCATAGATAGCATTATGAAGGCGTTGCAGGAAACAACAGAGAACCAAGAGTCTGTCCTTCCGACTATCATTGTGGCCATCGCATGGGCTTTCTGCATGTTGAATTTGTTGTTTGCCTTTATGTATTTTGTAATTCGAATTACTAGGTTACCAAAACCAGTAGATGAGGATGCAAAAAATGTGGTTCAGAGATATCCGGTGATATTTTTGGCAAACTACATCTTGTTGGCAATGTTTATGATTTTCGGTGCTTTTTGGTTTGCCGAGTGTAATGGAATAGGACGGACATTTTTTCAAACCGCTATACAGTACGAACAGTGGACATTTTGGATAGGTACAATTGCAATTTTAGCCGTGCTTGTTATTCTCGGGAAAACACTTTGGGCTCAGTGGCGATGCGGAAAAAGCAATGAATCATAATAATAGGCCATTCTGAAAGAAGAAACTTCCTTGTAATTCCATTTGAACAGGTCTATTATGATACCATCACCAGCCGCAAGGAACGGATCACCGCCTTGCGGCTGATGTTTTGCATGGCATATTACCTCCTGCAGCACGGGACCTGCGCGGGGCAAAGCAGCAGCAACCGTTGCCCGCGTCGCTGTGATAAGGTCCCATCTTCCGGCTGAGATGCCGGTGCCCCCTGCCTTTGTGGCCGGGGGCTTTTTCATGCCCGGATTTCCTGCAGGAGGGAGGCCCGGGCTCCATGCCGTGTTCGGCTGTCCGACGTATGCAACCCTGCGAGCGCATGGCGCCACCCGGCAAGCGGGGAGTGACTCACACGTATTTGACCAGCATGCTCCGTGCTTTTATATGATTCTGATCGAGAGGTGGTGCAGATGCCGAATGAAGAAAACCTGATTCCCATGGATCAGCGAAGCGAGAGTGAAGCCAGAGAATTGGGGCAAAAAGGCGGCATCGCATCGGGGGTGTCCAGGCGGCGGAAGCGAAGCCTGAAGGAAGCCGCCGACCTCTATCTGTCCCTGCCGGTCACCGACCGGCGCAGAGCCAACAAACTGCTGCGCCGGCAGGTAGACCCGGAGGACATCGACAACCAGATGGCCATGATCGCCGGCCTGACCGATGCCGCCACCGACGGCGACGCCCGCGCCGCTGCCGTCCTGGTCAAGCTGCTAGGCGAGGAAACGCCGCCGGGGGACGCCGATGCCGGGGAGGTGCAGATCATTGACGACCTGTAAGCTGTCGGCGCTGATCTCGCCGGCGTTCTACGATGCCCACAGGCAGATCAAGGCGGGCAAGGTGGACGAGCTGCTGGCCAAGGGCGGGCGCGGCTCCACTAAGTCCAGCTTTCTCAGCATCGAACTGATCCTTTTGTTGCTGCGCCACCCGGACTGCCACGCCGTGGTGCTGCGCCGGGTGGACAAGACGCTGCGCACCAGCGTGTACGCGCAGGTGTGCTGGGCTATCGGGGTGCTGGGGCTTTCGGCAAAGTTCAAGTGTACGGTCAGCCCGATGGAATGCACCTACCTGCCCACCGGGCAGAAGGTGCTTTTCTTTGGCCTGGACGACCCTGGCAAGCTGAAATCCATCAAGATGCCGTTTGGCTACATCGGGATGCTTTGGCTGGAGGAGCTGGACCAGTTCGACGGCCCTGAGCAGGTGCGCAATGTGGAACAGAGCGTCCTGCGCGGCGGGCCCTACTCCGTCACGCTCAAGAGTTTCAACCCGCCGGCGACCGCACGAAACTGGGCCAACCGCTACGCGCTGGAGGCCCGGCCGGGCAAGCTGGTGCATCACTCTACCTACAAGACCACCCCGGCCGACTGGCTGGGGCCGCGCTTTCTGGCCGACGCCCAGCACTTGGAACAATCGAACCCCACCGCCTACCGGCACGAGTACCTGGGCGAGGTGGTGGGCAGCGGCACCGCGGTGTTTGAAAACCTGGACCTGCAGCCCATCCCGGACGAACAGCTGGCCGGCTTTGACCGGCGGCTGTACGGCGTGGACTGGGGCTGGTATCCGGACCCCTGGGCGTTCAACGGCGTGCAGTACGATGCCGCCCGCGGGACCCTGTATATTTTCGATGAACTGACCCGGCTGCGCACCTCCAACCGGGATACCGCCAACCTGCTGCTGGCCCGCGGCCTGACGGGTGCCGACTGGCTGATCGCAGATTCCGCCGAGCCCAAAAGTGTGCAGGACTACAAGGCCTACGGCCTGGGCTGCCGCGCCGCGCAAAAGGGCCCCGGCAGCGTGGAGTACAGCATGAAGTGGCTGCAGGCGCTGAAGCGGATCGTCATCGACCCGGTCCGCTGCCCGGACACGGCGCGGGAGTTCAGCGAGTATGAATACGAGCGGGACCCGCGCACCGGAGAGGTGCTGCCGGGATACCCGGACCTGTGCAACCACCACATTGACGCGGTGCGCTACGCCACCGAAGTGATCTGGAAGCGGAGAGGCGCCTGATGAACATCTGGAACACATTGAGAGGGGCAATCATGAAACTGCTGAACCTGCGCGACGCCCGCGCCCTGGGCTGTGATATGACGCCGGCCATGGCGGATGCTGTACGGCAGTGGGACGAGCTGTTTTACCTGACCGACCAGCCGCAGCACAGCTTGAAGATGGCCGCCACCCTGACCAGCCTGATGGCCACGCTTGCCACCAGCGAGCTGACGTTTTCCGCCGGGGCAGGCACACGGGCGGACTGGCTGCAGGGGCAGATGGACGCCAATCTGCTGCCCAGTCTGCACGAAGCCGTGCAGCTGGCCGGGGTGGGCGGCATGGCGGCCGTCAAGCCGTATGTGGAGGGCAGCGGTATCTATGTGGAGATCATCCCCCGCGGCCGCATCTTCCCGGAGCACTGGGGCCCCAACCGCCGCCTGGATGCCGGGTATTTTACCGACTTTGACAAGCTGGACGACGGCACCGCCGTGGTGCGGGTGGAACACTTTGCCATGGAGGACGGCGGCCTGCATATCACCAACAAGGCTTACCGGCTGAAAGAGGCCGGGTTTATGGGCAGCGAGATCCCGTTGACCGACGTGCCCCGCTGGGCCGGCCTGCAGCCTGATTTGCTGGTGCAGGGGGTGGACCGGCCGCACTTTGGCCTGCTGCGGATGCCGGGCGTCAACACGGTGGACGGCAGCGCCTACCCGGTCAGCCTGTACGCCAACGCGCTGGACAGCATCCGGGAACTGGATGCCACCTACTACGACTTCTTCTGGGAGCGCAGCACCGGTAAGCGGCGGATGATCCTGGACCGGTCGGCCGCCATGAAGGACCCGGTCAACGGCAAGCCGGTCGTCAATTTCAAGGAGCTGGCCAGCGACTACTACATGACCATCGACATGCCGGACGAAAAGCCCTGGGACGACTACACCCCGGATTTCCGCTTTGACGCCTACAAGACGGCCATGGAGACCCAGCTGCGCATGCTGGAGCTGCAGACCGGCTTCAGCCAGGGCACCTTTGCCATCGACCCCAAGACCGGCCGGGTGACCGCCACCCAGGTCATCAGCGAGGACAAGACCACCTACAACACCATCAAGGCCATCCAGGACCGTGGCCTGACCACCGGGCTGCTGGACATGCTGTACTGGTTTGACGCCTATGCCAGCATTTACGGTCTGGCGCCGTCTGGCAGCTTTGAGCCGTCCGTCACCTTTGGCGACAGCATCTTTGAGGACACCGGCACCGAGTTTGCCCGCCGGATGCAGATGGCCGAGGCAAACTACCTGCGGCCGGAGCTGCTGCTGGCCTGGTACTTTGGCGTCAGTGAGGACAAGGCCCGCGAAATGATGCCCGCCGACACCGGCGATGTGCTGACTTTTGGCGGCCTGCCTGCCGGTGACGCCTGATGCTGACCCCCGACTATCTGGACACCCTGCCGGACGCCGTTGTGGCGCTGTGGCAGCAGGTGGAGGACGACATCCTCAAAGACATCGCCGAGCGGATCAGCCAGCTGGACGAGCTGGAACCGCTGACCCCAACCGCCCAGTGGCAGGCCTGGCGGTACGAGCAGATGCAGGCCTGCCATCAGGACGCACTGAGCATCCTGGCCAAGTACAGCAAGCGCAGCCGGGATACCATCCGGCAGACCCTTCTGGACGCGGGGCTGGAAACGCTGGCCAGCGACGATGCGCTGTACCAGGCACTGGGGTTTGCGCCGTCCGCCATCGACACCAACGAGACGCTGAACAACCTGCTGAACGCCGGCTACCGCCAGACGCTGGGCGCCTGGCAGAACCTGACCGCCACCACGGCCAACACCGTGACCGGCGAGTTTGAGCGGGCGCTGGACCGTGCCTGGCTGCAGGTGTCCAGCGGGGCGTTCAGTTACGACGCGGCCATCCGCGGGGCAGTGGACGGGTTGGCCGGACGCATGAACGGCGTGACTTATCCCAGCGGCCACAGGGACACGCTGGAGGTGGCGGTGCGCCGGGCGGTGCTGACCGGCACAAACCAGACCTGCGCCAGGCTGCAGCTGGCCCGCGCCGAGGAGATGGGCTGCGAGTTTGTGGAGGTGTCCGCCCATGCAGGCGCCCGGCCAGAGCACGCGGTGTGGCAGGGCAAGGTCTACCATGTGGGCGGCGCCGCCGAACTGGACGGCGTACTGTATGAGGACTTTGAGACCACCACCGGCTACGGCACCGGGCCGGGGCTGTGCGGGTGGAACTGCAGGCACAGCTTTTACCCGTTTTTCCCCGGCATATCCAAGCGGCTGTATGGCCAGGAGGAACTGGACCGGCTGGCGGCCAAGACCGTCGAGTACGGCAGCGAAAAATACACCGAGTACGAGATCACCCAGATGCAGCGCGAGCTGGAACGCCGGGTGCGCAGGGCAAAGCGCCGATTTTTGGCCGAGCAGGCCGCCGGGGTGGATGCCACGGCGGCTTCTGTCGGCCTGCGGGACGCCCGGCGGGCGCTGAATAACTTCATCGAGGCCACCGGCGGCAAGCTGAGCGCCGCCCGCACCGACGTGGCAGGGTTTGGGGCGAGCGAGGCGAGGACGACGACTGCGCTTGCCAAAATCAAGGGCTTGAAACCCACCATGCCGGTGGCCTACGACATTGAGTATGAACCGGGCATTCTGGCTCTGTCCAACGCTGCCCGCACCGAGATGGTCAAAGCCTTTTTGGAGGAAATCGAGGCTGCGGGATACTACGGCATCCTGTATGCCTCGACTGATTTCATCCGAAATCGCCTGAATTACAGAGATTTGGCTGCCTACGACATCTGGTGCGCCCAGTACGGCTCGAAGTGCACTTGCCCGCTGCCCTATGGCATCTGGCAGTATTCGAGCAAGAACCTACTGGGCGTTCCTGGCCACGGGACAAGCCTGGACTGCAACCGAGTGTACAAGGACTACCCGCAGATTATGCTTGACTACGACCTGAACGGATGGGATGGCCCCGAGCCGGAGGATGACGGCGGCAGCGACGACAGCGCCAAGCTGCAGCGTATCATGGTCGGCCCGCTCAGCAGCGGCGACGTGGCCATGCTGCGAAAGCTGTGCGAGAGCCTGTCGCTTACCAGCATGGGCCTGTATAAGGAGGCGGATGGCGTGCTGACCATCGGCCCTGTGTCCAGCGGCGACGCCTGGGCGATCATGCGCCAGTGCGAGGCGCTGGAGCTGACCGACATGGGTCTGTACCATAGCGAGTACGTGGGGTGATGCCAATGGACAACGACATCATCGCGCAGCTCTCTGCCGCCCTGGTGCCGCTGCTGGGGGCCGTCTGCGGCTACCTGGCCGGCAAGCTGCGGGCGGCCGCCAAGCGAGCAAAAGCACAGGACGCCGCCGACCAGAAACAGCAGGCCGCGCTGGTGGACGGCGTGAAAAGCCTGCTGCGGGGCCAGATCATCGACGACGGCCTGACCTACCTGGAGGAGGGCGCGATCCCGCCCTTTGCCCTGGAAACGATGGAACACCAAAACGACGCCTACGTCCGCCTGGGCGATGGCGACAAGAGCGTCAACGATATTGTGGACCGCTGCCGGCGCCTGCCGATCCGCAGCGGCCACGACCATGAATAGGAGGAAGCACAATGGACGAACAGAAATTTGCCGCACTGGGCCGCCGCCTGGTGGCCGAGTACAGCAACAAAGTCAATCCGGATCACCAGATCACCCCGGATGACGTGTACATCGTGTGGATGTGCAAGACCCTGCAGAACTCGAAGGCGCTTCTGAGCACGCCGGTGCCGGATACCCGCTACTACGAGCTGACCTACAACGGGGACAAAGAGGAAGTCTACTTGGACGCCTACGTCAAAGAGAAGAACAGCTGCATCAAAGTTGGAAAGGAGTAACCCCATGAAGTACACCAAACGCAACTGGGCGGCCTGGGCGGCTGCCGCGGGCATCCGCGCCGCAAAGACCTTTGGCCAGTCGGCGGCCGCCGTGCTGGTCAGCAGCGCGGTCATTCAGGAGGTGGACTGGGCGCTGGTGCTGGGCACCGCCGCGCTGGCAGCCCTGGCCAGCCTGGCCACCAGTCTGGCCGGCCTGCCGGAGCTGCCCGACGCCGACGGTGATGGCATCCCGGACGGCGCGGACGATAACCAGTAATACATAGAGCAAGCCCCCAACCTGTCGGGATTTCCGACGGGTTGGGGGCTGTTGCTATTTATGGAAAAGTAGTCAAAAAGTAGTCAAAAGTTACACAAACAAAAAATAAGCAACGATAAAAGCCAATAAATGACATTGTATCGTTGCTTCTTTGGTGCGCTGAAAGGGACTCGAACCCCTGGCCTTCTGATTCGTAGTCAGACACTCTATCCAGCTGAGCTACCAGCGCAGGTGCAAGAAGTATAATAGCATACCCCCTGGGGAATGTCAAGCGTTTTTTGGAATTTTTTCTTGCGGAAAAATCAGGGCGGCATTTTGCGTTACAGCCGTCCGGCGGCCAGCATGTCCCGCACGTCCAGCAGGGTGCTGCAGCAGGCGGCGCACAGGGCGCGGATCTCGGGGGTGGGCGGGGTCAGGTCGGGGACCATGACCGTCACGGCGCCGGCGGCATGGCCTGCCCGCACGCCGTTGAAGCTGTCCTCCAGCACCAGGCAGTTCTGCGGCGGCAGGCCCAGCGCCTGCGCGGCTGTCAGAAAAATGGCGGGGTCCGGCTTGGAAAACTGTACGTCGTCCCCGCTGACCCGCGCGGCAAAGTACCGCTCGATGTCCGCAATGCGCAAATAGCGGTCGATGGTACCGCGTGTGCTGGAGCTGGCGACCACCCGGGGGATGCTGGCCTGTTCCAGCCAGTCCAGCAGCTCGTACAGCCCGGGCTTGGCGGGCGCGCCGTTGGCCAGCGCGGTGCGGCCCAGCTCGTTCACCACATCCAGCAGCTGCTGCGGGTCGCAGGCGGGGTAATTCTCCGCCAGGTAGCGCAGCATGTTTTCGCCGGCCAGGCCGCGGGCCCCGGCGATGAAAGCGTCGCTGGGGGCGGGCTGGCCCAGCCGCTCCAGGGCGGGCGCCCAAAGGGTGGCCCAGATACGCTCGGTATCGAACATCAGTCCGTCCATATCAAAAATCACGCCTTGGATCATGGCAAAAACCTCTTTCCGGCTGCGGTGCGCTGCGCGGCGTCCGCTCTCTGTTTTTTGGGGCTGCGGGCAGGTCCGCCGCGCCCCGCGGGACCGTCTCTATTGTAGCCGATTTTCCCTGCCGCTGCAAGGTGTGGGGCGGGCATTTCGCCTGCGGCGGCGCCGGGGGCAAAAAGCGGAAAAAACGCGCAAAAACGGCTTGACTTGCTCCGCTCCCGGGTGGTAGGATAAGACCGGAAACGGCCGTACATCCCGTTTTCAATACACAGAACAAAGGCAGGTGGTACGACGTGGAAAATCCCGCTAGTCCCAGTAGTCGATGTACACAAAATCATACGGCAGCCGCTGTTTTGACCACAGACGCACGGCAACGGGCGGACGGGAACAATTTCCCGTCGGCCTGGTTTTCGGCGCGTCCCTGGTGACGCGCCTTTTTCTTTGCCTCTGCCCGCCGGCGGGCAGGGGAGGGGCGCGCATTGCGGCATCGGCTGCCAAAGAAGGAGGTATGCCCGATGTCCGATACCGCGATCCAGACTTTGAAAAACATGCTCGCCCATCTGGACGACGCCAAAAAGTACCAGAGCCTGCGGGACGTGATGGAGACGCTGAACGCCCCCGATCTGGCCGCCGTGTTTGAGGACCTGCCCCAGGAGAAAATGCCGGTTTTGTTCCGGCTGATGCCCAAGGACCTGGCGGCCGAGGTGTTTGCCGAGCTGACGCCCGACACCCAGGAGGCGCTGATCCGGGGGCTTTCTGACCGGGAGCTGAAACTGGTCATTGACGAGCTGTTTGTGGACGACGCCACCGACCTGGTGGAGGAGATGCCCGCCAGCGTGGTCAAACGCATCCTGGCCCAGGCGTCGCCCGACACCCGGCAGATGATCAACGAGCTGCTGAAGTATCCCGAGGACTCGGCCGGCGGCGTTATGACCACCGAATTTATGGAGCTGCGCCCCGGCATGACCGTCAGCCAGGCGATGGACTCCATCCGGGAAAACGGCTTTGACAAGGAGACCATCAACAACTGTTATGTTACCGGAGCGGACCGTACGCTGGAGGGCGTGGTCTCGCTGCGGGCGCTGGTTTTGGAAAAGGACCCGGCCCGGCCCATCGCTGATTTGATGGACACCAATGTGGTCAGCGTCACCACCGCCACCGACCGGGAGGAGACCAGCCAGCTGTTTGAGAAATACGGCTTTTTGGCCATCCCCGTGGTGGACAACGAGAAGCGCCTGGTGGGCATTGTCACGGTGGACGATGCGCTGACCATTTTGCAGGACGAGATCAACGAGGACATTGCCAAGATGAACGCCATGGCCCCCACCGAGAAGCCCTATTTCAAGGCGAGCCTGTGGGAACTGTACAAGAGCCGCGCGCCCTGGCTGCTGTTTTTGATGCTCAGCGCCACCTTCTCCAGCCTGGTCATCCGCAGCTACGAGGACGCCCTGGCCGCCGTGACCGCGCTGACCGCCTACATCCCCATGCTGACCGACACCGGCGGCAACGCGGGCAGCCAGACCACCTCTACCATCATCCGCGGCATGGCTACCGGGGACATCGCGCCCCGCGACATCCTGAAAGTGCTGTGGAAAGAGCTGCGCGTCTCGCTTTTGTGCGGCCTGACGCTGGCGGTGTGCAATTTTGCCAAGCTGCTGTGGTTTGACGGCGTGGGCGCCGGCGTGGCGCTGGCCGTCAGCCTGACGCTGATCTGCACCGTGCTGCTCAGCCAGCTGATCGGCGGCGTGCTGCCGATGGCGGCGCGCAAGGTGGGCATCGACCCGGCGGTGATGGCCTCGCCGCTGATCACCACCATCGTGGACACCACCACGCTGCTGATCTACTTCAACTTTGCCCGTCTGGTGCTGGGGCTGTAAGCTCCGCCCTGCAGCAGTACACAAAACCGCCCCTGTCCCTTTGGCGATCCTGCCAGGGAACAGGGGCGGTTTTTGCTTGGGCGCCGGCCTTGCAGGCTCAGCTGTCCGAGTCCAGTTTGAGGATGGCGGTGAACGCCTCGCTGGGCAGGTTGACGGTGCCCAGCTTGCGCATCTTCTTTTTGCCTTCCTTCTGCTTTTCCAGCAGCTTTTTCTTGCGGGTGATGTCGCCGCCGTAGCACTTGGCCAGCACGTCCTTGCGCATGGCCTTGACGGTCTCGCGGGCGATGATCTTGCCGCCCACCGCCGCCTGCACCGGCACCTCGAACAGCTGGCGGGGGATATTCTCCTTCAGCTTTTCGCAGATGCGGCGGCCCTTGGCGTAGGCGTTGTCGGAAAAGACGATCAGCGACAGGGCGTCCACCGGCTCGCCGTTGAGCAAAAAGTCCAGCTTGACCAGCTTGGACTCGTGCCAGCCTTCCAGCTCGTAGTCGTAGCTGGCGTAGCCGCGGCTGCGGCTTTTCAGCGCGTCGAAAAAGTCGTAGACGATCTCACCCAGCGGCAGCTGGTAGTGCAGGTCGACGCGGGTCTCGTCCAGGTACTTCATGTCCACCAGCACGCCGCGCTTCTGCTGGCACAGGTCCATCAGCGGGCCGACGTAGTCGTTGGGGGTGTAGATGTGGGCGTTGACGAAAGGCTCCTCCTGCTTGACGATGCGGGTGGGGTCGGGGTAAGCGGCGGGGTTGTCGATGATCTCCACCGTGCCGTCGGTCAGCGTCAGGCGGTACTGGACGCCGGGGGTGGTGGTGACCAGGTCCAGATCAAACTCCCGCTCCAGCCGCTCGGTGATGATCTCCATGTGCAAAAGCCCCAAAAAGCCGCACCGGAAGCCAAACCCCAGCGCGGCGCTGGTCTCCGGCTCAAAGCTTAAGGATGCGTCGTTCAGCTGCAATTTTTCCAGCGCGTCTTTCAGGTCGGGGTAGTCGGCGCCGTCGGCGGGGTAGATGCCGCAGAACACCATCGGCGTCACCTCGCGGAAGCCGGGCAGCGGCTCGGCGGTGGGGTTGGCGGCCAGCGTGACGGTGTCACCCACGCGGGTGTCCCGCACCGTCTTGATGCTGGCGGTCAGGTAGCCCACCTCGCCGGCCTCCAGCTTGTCGCAGGGGGTCAGGCTGGTGGCGCCCATGTGGCCCACCTCCACCAGCTGGAACTGGGCGCCGGTGCTCATCAGGCGGATGGTGTCGCCGGGCTTGACGCTGCCCTCGAACACCCGCACATAGACGATAACGCCCTTGTAGCTGTCGTAGATGCTGTCAAAGATCAGGGCTTTCAGCGGCGCGGCGGGATCGCCCTGGGGCGGCGGCACGTCCTTGACCACCCGCTCCAGCACGTCCCGGATGCCGATGCCCATCTTGGCCGACACCCGCGGCGCGTCCATGCAGGGCAGGCCGATCACGTCCTCCACCTCTTTGGCCGCCGCGTCGGGGTCTGCACTGGGCAGGTCAATCTTGTTCAAGATCGGCACCACCTCCAGGTTGTGGTCGATGGCCAGGTAGCAGTTGGCCAGCGTCTGGGCCTCCACGCCCTGGCTGGCGTCCACCACCAGCACCGCGCCCTCGCAGGCGGCCAGGCTGCGGCTGACCTCGTAGGAAAAGTCCACGTGGCCGGGGGTGTCGATCAGGTTGAACTCGTATTCCTTGCCGTCGTCGGCGTGGTAGCGCATGGTCACGGCGCGGGCTTTGATGGTGATGCCCCGCTCCCGCTCCAGCTCCATATCGTCCAGGATCTGGTCCTCCATGGTGCGCTTGTCCACGCTGTCGGTCAGCTCCAGGATTCGGTCGGACAGCGTGCTTTTGCCGTGGTCGATGTGGGCGATGATACAAAAGTTGCGGATGTTATCGCGTGCCATGGGCTTCCTCCAAGTCGTTCCAGATGCGTATGACCTCGCCGTTTTGCAGGTAGACCCGCGGCACCCGGCGGGAGATGCCGCAGATGATCTCGTAGTTGATGGTGCCGGTCTTTTCCGCCACCGTGTCGGCGGTGTCGGCGCCGGGGGCCGCGCCGGGGCCGAACACCAGCACCTCGTCGCCGGGCTGCACGCCGGGGATATCGGTCACGTCCACGATGGTCTGGTCCATGCACACCCGGCCCAGCACCGGCGCAGCCTTGCCCCGGATGGTCATGGCCCCCAGGTTGGACAGCCGGCGGGGGTAGCCGTCGGCGTAGCCCACGCTGATGGTGGCCACCTGCATGGGCTGCCTGGCGGTAAAGGCCCGCCCGTAGCTGACGCTTTGCCCCGGCAGCAGCTGCTTGACGTGGGTAACCACCGCTTTCAGGCGCATGGCCGGGCGCAAAGCGGGGCTGCCCACCTGGCCGCTGGGGGCA
>DWVD01000087.1 GCA_019120395.1 Candidatus Gemmiger faecigallinarum | reverse complement strand
TTCTTGGGTTTTTACATCTTGTTCACAACCGCCGCTGCCTTTCCGGGGTCTGCCGCCCTTGGCACCGTTCCGCCTTCCCCGTTCGCTGGCCTTTTGATACTTTCTTTCGGTGGAATCAATGCCGATGCGCAGGTTTTCATATGCTTTGGCGAGCTGTTCATCCAACCCGTTGAGATGCACATCAATCGTGATTTCGCCGGATTTTTTGCCGAGCGGTTTTTCCATCCTGATCACCTCCTTGCAGTCCAGACTATGGGACGGGTCATGTGGTAGAATTTGGATGTGCGATCAAGTCGTCCACTGCTGCGTTGAACTTTTGCTCGGCACCCGCCGGGTCACGCTTGCCGTTCAGCACTGTGCTGACATACTGCGGGGTGTACCCCAGCTGCTGCGCCAGCGCCAGCTGCGTGATGCGGTGTGCGTGCATTTTGCTGATTAAATCAGCCGTCCATTGTGCAGGCATACAAATTTTAGCCTCCTCTCAGAAAAAATTGTTGAATTTGTTAAACACAAGTGATAGTATAAAGGTGCGACGAATAACTTCAACTTGTGAGCTTAACTTGTTCAACATAAACACAGTATAGCTTACATAGTTCAACTTTGCAAGTCTTTTGGTTGAACTTGTTAAACTTTGTAGACTTGCACAAATGGCAGGGGGCTTTATTGTGTTTTATGACCTGTTTTGCGACTTATGCGCTCAAAAGGGCGTTTCACCCACCCGTGCCGCACTGGATATGGGCATGAGTAAGGCGACACCAACCACCTGGAAAAAGAAAGGCACCACGCCACAGGCGGCGCAGCTGCAAAAAATAGCCGATTATTTTTCCGTTTCGGTTGATTCGCTTCTTTCCGGTTCCGCCACAACCTCCGAACCGGCCTCGACCAATCCCGACATCCTCGACGAAATCGACATTGCCTTCTATGGCGACTACAAAGCCCTGGACGACGAACAAAAAGAAATCCTCCGCGACATGGCGCGCACGATGCGCCGACGCCGGGAGGAAAAGGAAGGAAAGTAATGGACCCTTTGCAGTCATTTTATGAATACTGCGCTGCAAACGATGTGGATGTGATGGCCTATCCGCGGCTCCCCGCGGACGCCTGCACGGTGCGCGATCACGGTTACTACTGTGTGGTGCTGAACCCGGGCACCCTCACAACCTTTCGCCGACTGCGAACCGCCGCCATCCACGAAGAGGGCCATCTGCGCACCGGGGCGCTGCACAAAGTCGATTCGCCGTACCAGCTGGTGGCGCAGAGCGAGCACCGGGCCGAAGCGGCGAGCTTTCAGCGGTACCTGCCGCCAGACAAACTTCGCGCCGCCATGCGGTCCGGTTACACCGACCCCTGGCAGCTGGCCGAATACTTTGACCTGGATGAGGACTACATAAAAAAGGCCCTGCACTACTGGACGGAGTGCAGGGGGATCGACTTTCACAAATAAAGCGGGTGTCCTGATTGAAAAAACTTCTTCAGAGCCGGACAGTACGGCCCTATCTCATCACCTATCTCATCTGGCTCGGTTTGATGCTCCTGATCATTTTGAACAGCACGACCGAGGACGGCGCGCCGTACCCGGCCGGGACTGGGGTCGCCATTTCCATCATATCGGCTTTTGTTTTCTCCGCTCCGATCTGGGTCGTGCAGTTTGTTTGGATACGGTGGAGGGCGCGGTTGCAAGCTAAGAAGGGAAAAAGTTCTCCTGTTTTGGTATCGCCGCCTGATCCGCTGGCGGACGATGATGTGCAAGATACCGCCATTCCGGCCCCGACAGCCTCTTCCGAAGAAAGCAAAGTGCAGAGCGCACCCGCTTTGCAGCTTTCGACCGGACACAAACTGCCGTCACGCCCGCATCGCAGCGTCCATGCGGCGCAGGCGCTGCGCATGGAGGAAAGACGCCAGCGCCGGGCCGCTGCGCAAAAACGAATCCATGAGAACCTCGCCTTGCAGGAAGAGGCCAGGGCCGCCGCCGAATCTTACCGGGAAAAGCGCATCCAGGCCACACAGGGAATGGACGAACGGCAGATTCTTGCCGATGCCATCCGGCTTGCGACATCCAAAATGTTTCTTTCCGAGGAAACGCTGAAAACGGAATACCCTTGCTTATCGGACCAAGAGCTGCACAAGCTGCTTGCCGTTCTTGCGAAACTAGGAGTGCTGCAGCAGCGTTCCAACAGAGCCGCCTGGTTGTCATTGCTAGACCAACAGGATGCGCAGGCGCTGATCGAATCGCTACAGAAAATGAAGCCGAGCGAAGCCAACGCGCCCGCCCCTTTCCCCGAGATGGACGGCCACCAGTTTGAGCAGTACTGCGCCGATCTGCTTACCCAGAACGGCTTCACCCAGGTGGAAGTGACAAAGGCCAGCGGCGACTTTGGTATCGACGTGCTGGCCGAGAAAGACGGTGTGACCTACGCGATCCAGTGCAAGTATTACACCGACAAGGTCGGCAACCACGCCGTGCAGGAAGCCTTCGCGGGCAAAGAGTATTATGACCGAATGGTCGCCGCCGTGATGACAAATAGCACATTTACCGCGGCGGCTGTGGAAACCGCAAGAGAAACCCACGTACTGCTATGGGATGGCAGTATGCTGGCAAAAATGGCCGAAAATAAATAAAACGCCCCGCCGGCGGCAACCGGCAGAGCCAAAGGAAAGGGGAAAGAAAACAATGAGCAGTCATACCGTATATATAGACGAGGCTGGAGATCTTGGTTTTGGGAATGGGACAAAATGGTTTGTGCTGACCGCTGTAGTAGTTGCTAAAGAAGATGAATCCAGTATCCGTTCAAATATGAACCAGATCAAAAGTCATTTAAATGTAAAGGAAATCCATTTGCGCAAAATACGAGAATTTATGAAAAAAGCCTATATTGCAACAGAATTATCAGCCGAAAATTTTGTCTACATGAATGTGTTGGTTGACACAACAAAGTTTGATACAACAAAAATTCCAAATCCTATGATTGCGTATAATTTTGTTTGCAAGTATCTTCTTCAACGGGTTGCGTGGTATCTCGCGGAGAATGGGTTTTCTGCAGATGTTGTCCTTTCCTCCCGCGGAACTTCAAGAGATGGAGAACTGATATGCTATATTAAGGACAAGCTGTTTCCGTATGAAGCAAACGGTATTGACGCTACATTATTTGAAAAAGTAACTGCCAAATCATCAGGGACTTGGGATTTACTACAGTTGGCGGATGTTTGTGCTACCACAATGTTCAATGCATACGAGCCCAACTCGTATGGTTTTTGTGTGCCGTGTTTTTCCCTTGCCCTAAAAGAGCATCTCTACCGCAGAAACAAAAATGTTGAATCGTATGGGATTAAGTTTTTTACCAAAGAGATGCGCCCAGACTTATTTGCACTACGCAAGCTTAGAATTTGCACAAAAAAAGAAAGAACCCCCGGCGCAACTACCACATACTAAGTATGCTGGTTAAATAACCCTTGCGTTCTCCGGCGGCGTTCTTTCACTATTATTATATACAAGTTGAGGCAAAAAATCAACTGTATTTTTACATAATTCAAAAGACGCCCCCGGTGTTGGCGCACCGAGAGCGTTTGAAATAGATCAGCTTGCCCCTGAGGAACAAACAGACCCAACACCTGTATTGTACCACCTCCGGGGCAGGCTTGGCAAGTCATACCCATACGGAGGTGGAAGTTTTATGGCAAAACTCAAAAAACGGAAGGACGGCCGTTACCAGCGCAAGGTCACGCTGTCGGATGGCCGGCAGAAAATCGTCTACGGCCGTACCCTGGCCGAGCTCAACGCTGCCGAGGACTCCCTGCGCGAACAGGATCGCGCAGGCCTGCAGGTCGGCGACCATACGTTGGTAGGCGAGTGGGCGAAGATCTGGCTGGATACCTACAAGCACGATGTCCGGCAATCGACCCGACGCGGCTACCAAGATGCCTATAACCTGCACATCATGCCTCTGATCGGTTCCATGGAGCTGCAGGACGTACGCCCGGTACATATCCGCCGGGTGATGTCGGATGTGTCTGGCAAATCTGTCAGCCTGCAGCACAAGGTCAAGATCACATTGCAGCAGATCTTCCGCACCGCGCGGCAAAACCATCTGATCCTCGACGACCCGACGATCGACGCCAAAGAAACGCCGCACGCGCGCTCCCGCGGGAAAGAGTATCTTACCCTGGCCGAGGGCAAGGCGCTGCTCTTGGCGCTCTCCGACCCTCGTACACGAGTGTTCTGCGCGCTTTGCTTTTACTGTGGCCTGCGGCGCAGCGAGGCGTTGGGCTTGCAATGGGCGGACATTGGCCCGGCCAGCCTGATTGTGGGCCGTTCGGTGACTTTCCCCGACGGCAACCAGCCATTTGTAAGCGTGGAGCTCAAAACGAGTGCGGCGCACCGCACCCTGCCGGTCCCAGATGCGCTGCGCGCTATCCTCAACCAAACGCCGCGCAGTGACCAGTATGTTGTCCCGGCGGCTAATGGCGGCCCCTTGACAAAAACCGGGTTCAGCCGGTTATGGGCCAAGGCGCAGCAGGTTACCCCTTACCACATCCACGCCCATATGCTGCGACACAGCTATGCCACGTCCCTTTACCATGCCGGCGTGGACCTGCGCACCGCCCAGCAGCTACTTGGCCACAGCTCCATCGAGATGACTGCCCGCATTTATACTCACCTTGAGGCCGAGGACGGCCTGCGCGTAGGCGGGAAGCTGGACGCCTATTTCACGCCGGCAACCGAGTGTGGGGCGTGACTACTTTTTGACTACCCCGATGTGTTTTTACAGGTGCATTTGTGTCAGTTCGGCGCAACATTTTTTCGATTTATCGTGCTTTGGTGAACACAGAAAACCATTTTTCCAAACTACGAATCAGAAGGCCAGGGGTTCGAGTCCCTTTCAGCGCACCAAAGATGAGGTTTTGCGGTAACGCAGGACCTCGTCTTTTTTTGTTGTCTTCAGGAGCTTCTGAAAGGGACTTAACCCCCTGCGCAGGCGGCCGCCGCCTGCGGCGGAACCAATAAGGCAAAGTTCCTTCCCCATTTCATAATTGCCTTTTCGGCAATTCAAAGGATTGGAACGCTCTTTGCTCACCGCTCCGGTCGCAGAACGCGAACCGCCCAAGGCGCGATGCGTGATGCGCTTACAGGCCGGCCCGGCTATCCGCAGATGTGCGCGCGGGAAAGCCGTTTTGGCAGGCGGCCGTTTTGAAACGGTTCCGATACATCCGCCGGTTATGCTGATGCCATGCCAAGGCGGGCGGACCGGCGCCCCCGCCGGGAAGGAGCGCGCCATGCAGCCTGTGTGTGAATTGAAACTGGACGACCTGCGCAAGACCTATCTGCCGCCCCGGCCGCTGCTGCGCCTGCCAAAGCGCGGCGGGGCGGCTGCGCAGCCCAAAACCAAAAAGGCCCTGGCCGGGGTGTCGCTGACCCTCGGTCCGGGGCTTTACGGCCTTTTGGGGCCAAACGGCGCGGGCAAATCCACCCTGATCCACATCATCACCAGCGGGCTGGACCCCGATTCCGGCGAGGTGCTGTGGTGCGGCGCACCGGCGCGGGGCATCGGCTTCCGGCGGGCGCTGGGCTACATGCCCCAGCAGCAGGGGCTGTACGACAGCTACACCGGCCGCCGTTTTTTGGCCTATATGGCGGCGCTGAAAGAGATCCCCCGCAGATCCGTTCCCGCCGAGGTCGACCGCGTGGCTGCGGCGGCGAATCTTTCGGCCGAGCTGGACAAGCGGCTGTCCGCCTGCTCCGGCGGTATGAAGCAGCGGCTTTTGCTGGCGTCGGCGCTTTTGGGCGACCCCAAACTACTGATTTTGGACGAGCCAACCGCCGGCCTGGACCCGCGGGAGCGGGTGCGGCTGCGCACTCTGCTGGCCGGCATGGCGTCCGACCGCATCATCCTGGTGGCCACCCACGTGGTGTCCGACGTGGAAAGCGTCGCCACCCAGGTCATCCTGCTGCGGGCCGGGCGGATCGTGGACGCCGCCCCGGTGCCCGACCTGATCGCCCAATACGCCCCCGGCAAGGGCCTGGAGGACGTGTATCTGGCCGTGTTTGGCGAGGGGGACGGAAAATGAGCAAGCGAACATCCCGCGGGTATACGGGCCGCACCGTGCGGCAACGCCCCCTTCCGGCGGCCTCCCAAAGGCTCCCCTGTAAGGGGAACTCAGCGTGTCGAGAACCTCGACACGCTGCAAAGGGGGCAACGCTTCGACTGGCTAACGCCAGCTCGGCGCGTTTCCCCCTTTGGAATCCCCTTCGACAAAATTTTACGGCAAACCGCGCACTCGTCGCCATGCTCCTCGCACACAATTTGCCGCAAAATTTCCCTGTCGGTGTCGCCGTCGGCGGCACATGTCCGCCGACGGCGACGGATTTTGAACTTTTTCGACAGTCTAGGCTCCCCTGTAAGGGGAGCTGTCCGCACGGCGGACTGAGGGGTGCATTGCCGCTTTCCGGGGTCCGGTATCTCTCCGGGCCGGCCGGCTGCGCCGCGGCGGGGAGGTGCCGGATATGAGCCTTTTCTTTGCCGAGCTGCGCAAGGTGTGGGGCAGCCGGGTGTTCCCCATGCTGCTGGCGGTGCTGGCGGCCGTCAATCTGCTGCTTTTGTGGATGGGCACCCGCCCCACCGCCAGCCAGCCCCCGGCGGCCGCCTGGCGCGCCGTGGGGGCGGAGCTTTCCGGCCTGACCATGGAGGAAAAAGGCGAGTTTTTGCACGGCAAACTGGCCGAGTACGAAAGCCTGCTGAAGATCGACTACTACTACCGGCAACTGGCCTACGGCAGTTTGTACATGCAGTCCTACCGGCAGGACAACGCCGCCCTGTTTGAGCAGTACGAGCAGGAATACCGGGACAAAAGCTACCGCCTGTATACCGGCGACCTGAACACCGACTACCGGCTGTTCACCCAGCTGGCCAGCGAGTACGACACCGTGGCGGCCTACCCGGAATTTCTGGACGGCGTGCAGGCCCGCGCCGCCCAGCTGACGGGCATCTCCATCTTTCAAAACGACGAGACCGGCTACGATATGGAAAATATCGAGCTGACCGCCTCCGTCTACGCCGGCCTGGGGGATACCCCCATCGACTACTACCCGCAAAAGGGGCTGTACACCGCCATCTCCTACGCCTTTACCGACCTGATCCTGCTGGCCGGCATGCTGCTTTTGGCGCTGCTGCTTGTCCGGCAGGAGCGGGACAGCGGCCTGCTGGGCCTGGTGCGGTCTTTGCCCGGCGGCCGGCTGAAAACCGCCCTGGCCAAGCTGGCGGCCTTTGGGGTCAGCCTGCTGGCGGTGCTGGCGCTTTTGTACGGCGTCAACCTGGCCTACTGCGGCGCGACCTTCGGCCTGGGGCCGCTGGGCCGCACCATCCAAAGCGTGCCTGCCCTGATGCGCTGCACCATGCAGATCACGGTGGGGCAGTACCTGTTCCGGTTTTTGCTGGCCAAGTGGGCCGGGGCCTTTGTCATGGGGCTGTGGGTCATGCTGGCGGCATTGATCACCCGCCGGGCCGCGGCGGGCTGGGCGGCGGCGCTGGCGGTGCCGCTGGCCATGTACGGCATCCGGGCGGCCATCCCCGCCACCGCGCGGCTGAACGTCGTCAAGTACGCAAACCTTGCCAGCCTTCTGCAAACCAACGAGCTGCTGGGCAACTACCGCAATCTCTACTGGTTCGGCCACCCCATCGGGCTGCCGCTGGTGGAGTGGACGGCGGCGGCTTTGTACGGCGCGGCGTTTTTGGCGGCCTTCTGCCTGGCGTTTGCCAAAGCGCAGCTGCTGCCGGCGGCAAAGCGCAGCTTTGTGCTGCGGCGGGCGCACAAAACCCGCCCCACCACCGTCCGCCGGGAGGAAGCCCGCAAGCTGCTGGTGACCGGCGGCGCGGCGGCGTTCCTGGCCGCGTTTTTGGCCTTTGGCATCTACCAGGGCGTGACGTCCGAGAGCTACATCGGCGCCGAGGAGATCTATTACGCCCATTACATGAAAGGCGTCTCCGGTCCCTTTACCCAACAGCGCTGCGACTGGCTGGAAGAACAGGGCGGGGAGTTCGCCCCCATGCTGGAAGCCCAGCGCCTGGTGGCCGAGGGATCTTTAAGCTCCGACGCGATGCTGGCCTACATGGGCCTGCAGCAGAAATACGCCGTCTACCGGCAGGTGATCGACCAGAATGTCAACACCTACCTGAAAGAGCATCCCGGCGCCTGGCTGGTGTACGAGAGCGGCTACCGGCGGCTGTTCGGGTTTACCGGCCAGGCCGATGTGCAGGACGCCCTGTACACGGGGCTGCTGTGCGCCGTCTGCTTTGCGGGGCTGTTTGCCATGGAGCGCCGCGGCGGCATGGACGAGATCCTGTGCGCCGCCCCGTTGGGGCGCAAACGCACCGTGCATGCCAAGCTGCTGGCGGCGGGGCTGACCGCCGCGGCCATCGCCGCCGGCACCGCGCTGCCCCGCCTGATCCAGGTGCTGCGGGATTACGGCCTGCCGGCGCTGAACGCCCCCGCCATGAGCCTCCCGGAGTTTGGGACGCTGCCGGCGGCCGTCCGCCTGTCCGACGTGCTGGCGTTCTGGTTGCTGTGCCGCGCCGCCGCCTGCCTGTGCATGGGTATGGTCACGCTGTGGCTGGGGCAGGCGTTCGGAAGCTTTCTGCCGGCGCTGTTCGTCAGCGCGGCGGGATTTTGCCTGCCGCCGCTGCTGGCGCTTTCGGGCATGGAAAACGGCATCCAGTGGCTGGGGACGTATCCGCTGTTCCACGCCGCGGCGCTGCTGGCGGTACAGGACGGCCTGCCCGGCAGCGCGGCGTGGGTCGTTCTGCTTTTGCTGGCGGCCTCCTGCGCCGTATCAGCCGCATTGTACCAAAGCCTTTTGTATTGCTACGAGTTCCGGGATATTTTCGGCCCCGCCGCCTGAGCGGCCGGTTTTTCCCTGCCCATAGCGCAAAACGCCCGTGCGGCGGGCCATCGGCCTGCCGCACGGGCGTTTTTTTGGGCGGCGCGCTGCCTGCACGCCCGCCAATGCCGGCCTTACAGCAGCGCCAGCATCTGGGCGGCGTTGTCGTCGGGCTTGACTTTGGGCAGGGCGGCGGCAATGACGCCGTTTTCGTCGATCAGGTAGGTGGAGCGCACCACGCCCATGCTGACCTTGCCGTAGAGCTTTTTCTCCTTCCACACGTCGTACAGCTGCAGCACGGCGGTTTCGGTGTCGGACAGCAGCACAAAGGGCAGGCCGTACTTGGCGGCAAATTTCTGGTGGCTGGCGGCGCTGTCCTTGCTGACGCCGATGACCACCGCGTTTTTGCCGGCAAAGTCCTGGTCTGCTTTGGCAAAGGCGCAGGCCTGGCGGGTGCATCCGGGCGTGTTGTCGCGGGGGTAAAAATACAAAACGACCTTTTTGCCCCGGAAATCCCGCAGGCTGACGGGGTTGCCGTCCTTGTCCGGCAGGGTGAAATCAGGGGCCTGGGTCCCAACTGGCAGCATGGGCGTACCTCCTTGTTCTTGCACAATACATTTTGTTTATTTCTTTTGTTTTATCCAAATCGTATTTTAAGACAGTTTTCCGGCGCGGCTCCATGGCGGCAGTCGTCAGGGCCGCCGCATGGGCGGGCCGTTTGGGTCGCGGACAAACACATAGCAGCCCGCGTCGGACTGTTCCGACGCAAAGCGGTAGCCCAGCCGGTCAAAGCCCCGGGCCTGTTCCGCCGTCCGGGCGTCTGTCTCGGCCAGGTAGCGCACCATCTCGCCGCGGGCCATCTTGCAGTAGGTGCCCTTTTCGGCCAGTCTGCCGCCCACATCCTCCACAAAGCGGCATTCGACGATGCGCGCGCCCGCCGGGCGGTACGGGGCCACGCACCGGCTGTACTCTTTGCTGGCCAGGTCCAGCACCGTGTCGGTCTCGGCAAACAGCGCGTCGGCGATTTGGCCGCCCCAAAAGGCGTACAGGTCCTTTGCGCCGTCCACCGTGAGCTTTGCCTGCATCTCCAGCCGGTAGGGCGCCACGCCGTCCAAGGGGCGCAGCAGGCCGTAAAAGCCGGACAAAATGCGCAGATGCCGCTGCACATAGGCCAGCTGGCTGTCGGTGAATACGCCGGGGGCCATGGTGCGGTACTGGATGCCCTGGTAGGCCAGCAGCGCCGGGGTCAGGCTGCGGCGCAGGTCGGCGGTGCGCAGCCGCTGTTCGTTTTCGGCGGCGATCTTGTCGCTGCAGCGCCACAGCGCCTGGCGGGCCTGCGGCGTCAGGGCGCGCAGGGCGTCCAGCAGGCGCTGGGCCCGGGGCAGAAACTGCGGCAGGCCGGCGCAGGCAAAACTGTCGGTGTCCACGGCCATCTGTTTGGCCGGCGATACAATGATGCGCAAGGGCTTTCTCCTTTGCCGCGCGCTGCGGCCGGTTTATTCCAGCTCGAACTTCTGCTTGTCGTGCACCGTGATGTCCCGGCCCAGCTGCACCTCGATCAATTGCAGCTCGCTTTGGGCAAAGACGGTGTGGCGGCTGCCGGCGGCCATGGTCACCACGTCGCCGGGGTGGACCTCCCGCTCGACGCCGTCCACCACGGTGCGGCCGGTGCCGGAGACGACCACCCACACCTCGTCCCGGCGCTGGTGGCTGTGGTAGTTCATGCTGTGGCCGGGGTTGAGGGTGACCTTGATGGTCAGGCTCTCCTCCTCCACGTCCAGCACCCGGAAGCTGCCCCAGGACTTTTCGGCAAACATGATCTGCTGGTCGATCCTGTCCACAAAGGGCTTGATGTAGCTGGACTGCTCCTTGTCCGAGACCAGGATGCCCTCCGGGCTGGCCGAGATGACCACGTCCTGCAGGCCCATGGCCAGCACCGGCACGTCCAGCTCGTTGACGATGTGGACGTTTTGGCAGGTATCGTTCAAAATGCCCTCTCCCACCACGCTCTCGCCCATGGCCTCGGTCAGGGTGTTCCAGGTGCCCAGGTCCTTCCACTGGCCGGCAAAGCGCATGACCTGGATCCTTGGCTCCTTTTCCACCACCGCATAGTCAAAGCTGATCTTGGGCAGGGCGTCGTAGCGGTCGAACAGGTCCTGGTAGCTGGTGTAGTCCAGCAGCTCCCTGGCCTTGTCCAGCACATAGCCCAGCTTGTAGGCGAACACGCCACCGTTCCACAAAGCGCCGCGGGCGATGTAGCCTTTGGCGGTCTCGGCGTCGGGCTTTTCTTTGAATGTCTCCACCTCGCTGACGGGGGCGTCGGTCCTGGGCAGGATATAGCCGTATTTTTCGCTGGGGTAGGTGGGCTGGATGCCCATCAGCACCAGGCTGGCCTCGCCTTTGGCGGCCTGCTCGCCCAGGGCTTTCAGCGCGGCGAAGTAGTCGTTTTCCACATAGGGGTCCACCGGGCAGACCACCACGGCCTCGTCGGGGCTGACGCCCTGCACGTCGGCCAGATAGGCGGTGGCCAGCGCAATGGCCGGGAAGGTGTCCCGCCGGCAAGGCTCGACGCTGATGCCGACCCCCTCCCCCAGCTGGTTGTGGATGGCCGAGACCTGCGTCTTGCTGGTGGCGATGGTGACGGTGGCGTCCGGGTCCACCGCCTTGATCTGGCGGTAGACCCGCTGCACCATCGACTCGTGGCCGCCGTCGGCCGTCTTGAAGATCTTGATGAACTGTTTGGAGCGCACGTCGTTGGAAAGCGGCCACAGCCGCTTGCCCGACCCGCCCGAAAGCAGAACGATGTTCATGGGGGACCTCCCGAAAAATGGAATCATGCCGGGCAGGGCCGGCCGCCGGGCGGTTTACCGCTCGGCGCGCATGGGGTTGTTCAAAAAGTCCTGGTAGGTCAGGCGGATGCCCTCCTCCAGCTCGGTCTTGTAGGTCCAGCCAAGGGCCGTCGCCTTGCTGACGTCCAAAAGCTTGCGGGGGGTGCCGTTGGGCTTGGTGGGGTCCCAGCGGATCTCGCCGGTGTAGCCCACCACTTTGGCCACCAGCTCGGTCAGCTCTTTGATGGTCAGCTCCTTGCCGGTGCCGGCGTTGACCGTCTCGTTGCCGGAGTAGTGGTTCATCAAAAAGACGCACAGGTTCGCCAGGTCGTCCACATACAAAAATTCCCGCAGCGGGCTGCCATCGCCCCAGCAGGTCACGTAAGGCAGGTTTTGCTCCTTCGCCTCGTGGAAACGGCGGATCAGCGCCGGCAGCACATGGCTGTGGGTGGGGTGGTAGTTGTCGTTGGGACCGTACAGGTTGGTCGGCATGACGCTGATGTAGTCGGTGCCGTACTGGCGGTTGAGGTACTCGCAGTATTTCAGGCCGGAGATCTTGGCCAGCGCGTAGGCCTCGTTAGTCTTTTCCAGCGCCGAGGTCAGCAGGCAGCTTTCCGGCATGGGCTGGGGCGCCAGGCGGGGATAAATGCAGGAGCTGCCCAGAAATTCCAGCTTTTTGCAGCCGTTTTGCCAGGCCGCGTGGATGACGTTCATCTCCAAAATCATGTTGTCGTACATGAAATCGGCCTGGGCCTCGTCGTTGGCCACAATGCCGCCCACCTTGGCCGCGGCCAAAAAGACGTATTCCGGCTTTTCGGCGGCGAAAAAGGCTTCCACCGCGTCCTGGCGGCAGAGATCCAGCTCTTTGTGGGTGCGGGTGATGATGTTCCGGTAGCCCTGGCGCTCCAGCTCCCGCACAATGGCCGACCCCACCATGCCGCGGTGCCCGGCGACGTAGATCTTTGCGTTTTTGTCCATCATATCACTTCACCACACCTTTCTCCAGGTATTCCTCCAGGTTGCAGGCGATGTGCTCCTCGGCGCGCTCGACGGCGACCTTGTGCATGTCATGCTCCACCATAAGGCGCACCAGCTCGGCAAAGCTGGTCTTGGTGGGGTTCCAGCCCAGCTCCCGCTTTGCCTTGCCGGGGTCGCCCCACAGGTTGACCACGTCGGTGGGGCGGTAAAAATCGGGGCTGACCTCCACAAGCACCCTGCCGGTGGCCTTGTCGACGCCCTTTTCGTCCATGCCCTCGCCGGTAAATTCCAGCTCGATGCCGGCATAGTGGAAAGCCAGCTGGCAGAACTCCCGCACGCTGTGCTGCTCGCCGGTGGCAATGACAAAATCCTCCGGCTTGTCGTTCTGGAGGATCAGCCACATGCACTCGACATAATCCTTGGCGTAGCCCCAGTCCCGCAGGCTGGACAGGTTGCCCAGATACAGCTTGTCCTGCTTGCCCTGGGCGATGCGGGACGCCGCCAGCGTGATCTTGCGGGTGACGAAGGTCTCGCCCCGGCGCTCGGACTCGTGGTTGAACAAAATGCCGGAGCAGGCAAACATGCCGTAGGCTTCCCGGTACTCCTTGGTGATCCAGAAGCCGTACTGCTTGGCCACCGCGTAGGGGCTGTAGGGGTGGAAGGGGGTATTCTCGTTCTGGGGCACCTCCTCCACCTTGCCGAACAGCTCGGACGTGGAGGCCTGGTAGATACGGCAGGTCTTGGCCAGGCCGCACAGCCGCACCGCCTCCAGGATGCGCAGCACGCCGGTGGCATCCACGTCGGCGGTGTATTCGGGCACGTCAAAGCTGACCTGCACGTGGCTTTGCGCCGCCAGGTTGTAGATCTCGTCGGGGCGGACGCTGCCGATGACCGACACCAGGCTCATCGAGTCGCTCAAATCGCCGAAATGCAGGTGGAAGCGGGGGTTGCCCTCCAAATGGGCGATGCGCTCGCGGAAATCCACCGACGAGCGCCGGATGACGCCGTGGACGTCGTAGCCTTTCTCCAACAAAAATTCCGACAGGTAGCTGCCGTCCTGGCCGGTCACGCCGGTGATCAGTGCTTTTTTCAAAGGATACCTCTTTCTGCGCCCCGCGCCGGGTGCGCCGCTGCTTGTCTGTGCCGCCGGAACCGCCGGGGCCGCGCGATACGCGCGAAACTTTTACAGATAAGGATATTGTACCACAAAACGCCCCGCAGTGGAATACATCCCCCGCGGGGCAAAGAGAAATTTCTGCCGCGTCCGGCCATGTCCGGCCATATTCAGATATCCACCGCGCGGCCTTTGCCGTAATACTGCCGGTCCTGCTCGGTGATGGGCCGCAGCACCCGGCAGGGCACGCCGGCGGCCACCACGTTGGCGGGGATATCCTGGGTGACCACCGCCCCCGCGCCGATGACGCTGCCCTCGCCGATGGTGACGCCGGGCAGGATCACCGCCCCGGCGCCGACCCACACATAGCTGCCGATGTGCACCGGCAGGTTGTACTGGGCCTGCCTGGCCCGCAGCTCCGGGTGCACCGGGTGGGTGCCGGTGCAGACGGTGACGTTGGGGCCGAACATGACGCCGTCGCCCACATAGATGTGGGTGTCGTCCACCAGCGTCAGGTTGAAGTTGGCGTAGACGTTTTTGCCGAAATGCACGTTCTGCCCCGCCCAGTTGGCGTGCAGCGGCGGCTCGATGTAGCAGCCCTCGCCGATCTCGGCAAACATCTGTTTCAGCAGCTGCTGGCGCTTTTCCTGCTCGGCGGGGCGGGTGGCGTTGAAATCATACTGCAGCTCCAGCACCTTTTGCTGGGCGTCCACCAGCTCCGGTTCGGGAAAGTAGATCTGGCCGCTGTCCTTCCGGGCCAAACATTCTTGAAGATCCATGTCCGACATCCTCCAAACTGTCAAGATCCGACCTGCGCCGTCATCGCGCCGCGGTCCGCTATCCCGATGATACCACAGCCCCCTCCTGTTCGCAACCGAGGCGCGCAGATCATCGCCGTCGCCATAAAATTAGCACTCATATGCTTCGTTTGCCAATTTCATTCCAATATCGTCACGCAGTGCCCTGTCCGCCCGTTTTTGTGATGTTTTTATGAATATTGGCACTCTAGTATTGACATTGCTAATTTTTGCGTTATACTAGAATTGTACCTCGGGAGAGGGGCACAGAGGCCGCACAGCTCCGGTCCCCGATCCCGCGGCGTCAAAGATGGGCCGCCCCGGCGGGCGGTATGGTAACAAAAGCTCGCCACCGCGAGGGGAGTTTCCCGCACAGCTACGAGCCGTTCACAAACGGATTGGAGGAATGTCTTATGTTGCCTGTCATTTTTGGTGAGAGTCTGTTCGACGAGTTGTTTGATGACGCGTTCAGCATGCGTCCGATGTACGAGGTCAACAACGCCCTTTACGGCAAACACGCCCGGGCCGTGATGAAAACCGACGTCCGCGAGACGGAAAGCGGTTACGAGGTAGACATCGACCTGCCCGGCTTCAAGAAGGACGAGGTCAAACTTGACCTGAAAGACGGTTATCTGACCATCAGCGCCTCCAAGGGGCTGAACAGGGACCAGAAGGACGAGGAAGGCCGCTACATCCGGCAGGAGCGCTACGCCGGCCAGTGCAGCCGCAGCTTCTATGTGGGCGAGGAGATCCAGCCCACCGACGTCCACGCCAAGTTCGAGGACGGCATCCTGAAGCTGACGCTGCCCAAGGCGGCCCGTCAGAAACTGCCTGAGCATAACACCATCGCCATCGAATAACGTTCCCGGACAAAGCCGGCCGCAAACGCCGGCCGAAAAGTGGAAGGCCCTTGCTGTGGGGCCTTCCACTTTTGTGTCTTTCTCCTTTCGGCTGCGGGCCGTGTATTGCTTTTTCTCCCGGTTTCCGGTATCTTAAAAGACAGAGAAGAAAGGTCCTGTTCCCTGTACCGGACCGCAAAGGAGGAATTTGTAATGAAACCCATCCGTCGTACCCTGACCGCCGCCCTGGCCGCCTGCCTGCTGACCGGATGCAGCGGCGTCACGCTGCTGGACGGCGTGACCCAGCCCACCGAGGGCGGCATCGGCGACACCCTGTCCAACATGTTTTTCGATTTCACCGTAAACAGCGCCGCCGTGGTGGACTCCTACGACGGTTACACGGCTGCCGACGGCAACAAGCTGCTGCTTTGCAGCATGACGCTGGAGAACGATTTCGGCGAGGATCTGCCCATGTACGACAGCGATTACCAGATCCAGTGGGGCGACGGCGACGAGGATTACGCCTACTCGGTCGACCCCATCGGCGCCGACGCCGACGGCGTCCCCACCAACGACCAGATGCCCTTGTACTGGGAGATGCCCGACGGCGCGGTGGAGACCTACGACCTGCTGTTTGAGGTCCCGGCCGATGCGTCCGAGTTTGAGCTGGTCTATCTGGAAATGTACACCGACGCCGACGGCAACGAGGGCCAGGGCGACCTTTACCGGGTACAGTTCACCGTCGAATGATCCGCCTGCCGCCCGGCGGCAAAAAGGAGCCTTTTCATGCAATACCGCTGTGACAGGACCGGCGCGCGGCTTTCGGCGCTGGGCTACGGCTGCCTGCGCTTTCCCAAGGCGGGCGGCCGCATCGACGTCGACGCCGTGACCGCACAGATCGGCAAGGCCGTGCGCCTGGGCGTCAACTACTTTGACACCGCCTACATTTATAACGGCAGCGAGGCCGCCCTGGGCGAGGCGCTGCGCCGCCTGGGCTGCCGGGACCAGGTCTACCTTGCCGACAAGCTGCCCCAGTACCTGATCAAGTCCCGCGCCGGCATCGACCGCTGCTTTGCCGAGCAGCTGGCCCGCCTGGGCACCGACCGCATCGACTTTTACCTGATGCACATGCTGACCGACCTGGCCGCCTGGCAGAAGCTGTGCGCCCTGGGCGTGCGGGAGTGGATCGAGGAGAAAAAGGCGGCGGGGGCCATCGGGCGGATCGGGTTTTCCTTCCACGGCGACACGGCGGCCTTTTTGCAGCTGCTGGACGCCTACGGCTGGGATTTCTGCCAGATCCAGTACAACTACCTGGACGAGCATGCCCAGGCCGGCCGCAAAGGGCTGGAGGTCGCCGCGGCCAGGGGCATCCCGGTCGTCATCATGGAGCCGCTGCGGGGCGGGCGGCTGATCTCCGGCCTGCCGCCCGCCGCCCGGCAGCGGGTGGCCGAGAGCGGCCGGTCCGCCGCCGAGTGGGGCCTGCGCTGGCTGTGGGACCAGCCGGGGGTGACGGTGGTGCTTTCCGGCATGAACAGCCTGGAGATGGTGCGGGACAACGCCGCGGCCGCCGGCCGGGCCACCCCCGGCTGCATGACGCCGGGGGAGCACGCCTTTGTGGACGGCCTGCGGGCCGATTTGCAGGCCGCCATGCGGGTGGGCTGCACCGGCTGCGGCTACTGCCAGCCCTGCCCGGCCGGGGTGGATATCCCCGGCGTGTTTGCCTGCTACAACCGCGCCGCCGCCGAGGGCCGCCACGCCAAAAGCGAGTATCTGCGCACCACCGGCCTGCGGCGCAGGGGCACCGGCGCGTCCCAGTGCGTGGGCTGCGGCAAGTGCGAGCAGCACTGCCCCCAGCATCTGCCCATCCGCAGCCTTTTGAAGGACGCCGCCCGCGAGCTGGAAGGCCCCGTCTACAAAGCCGCCCGGCTGGGGGTGCGGGTGCTGAAGCTGTGGTAAAAGGAGGCGCCTGCCATGACAGTCTGGTTCCATGTGGACGTGAACTCGGCGTTTTTGTCCTGGTCGGCGCTCAAGGCCCTGAACGGTGGCGGTGCGCTGGACCTGCGCACCGTGCCCGCCGCGGTGGGCGGCGACGAGGAAAAGCGCCACGGCGTGGTGCTGGCCAAAAGCCAGCCGGCCAAGCGGTACGGCGTCCAGACCGGCGAGAGCCTGTTTGCCGCCCGGCAGAAATGCCCCGGCCTGATCGTGGTGCCGCCCGACTTTGACTGGTACGTGCAGTGCAGCAAGGGACTGATCGCCATTCTGCGGGATTACTCGCCGGTGGTGGAGCAGTTCAGCATCGACGAGGCCTTTGTGGAGATGACCGGCAGCGAGGCGCTGTTCGGCCCGCCGGTGCAGGCCGCCGACGCCATCCGGCAGCGGGTGCGGCGGGAGCTGGGCTTTACCGTCAACGTGGGCATCTCCGTCAACCGGCTGCTGGCAAAAACGGCCAGCGACTTTGAAAAGCCCGACCGCACCCACACCCTTTGGCCGGAGGAGATCCCCCAAAAGCTGTGGCCGCTGCCGGTGGGGGCGCTGTTCGGGGTGGGGCCCAGCGCCGTGCGCACCATGGACGCGCTGGGCATCCGCACGGTGGGCGACCTGGCCCATGCCGACCCGGAGCTGCTGCGCGGGGCGTTCGGCGTGCGGGGGGACAGTTTCCGCCAGCACGCCAACGGCATCGAGGGCACGCCGCTGGGCAGACGGGAGCCAAAGGACAACAGCTACGGCAACAGCGTGACGCTGCCCGAGGATCTGGAAACGCCCCAGCAGGCCGACGCCACCCTGCTGGCTTTGGCCGAGTCGGTGGCCGGGCGGCTGCGGGGCGACGGCAAAAGCGCCCGCGTGGTGGCGGTGCAGCTGGTGGACAACGCTTTCCGCCGCACCAGCCACCAGATCAGCCTGCCCAACCCCACCAACGCCACCGAGGTCATCTACCAGACCGCCCGGCAGCTGATCCGCCAGATGTGGCCCAAGCGCCCGGTGCGGCTGGTGGGCGTCACCTGCGAGCGCACCACCGCCGACGCCTTTGAGCAGCTGGACCTGTTCACCGACGCCCGCCGCACCGACAAGCAGGAAAAACTGGACCGCGCCGCGGACGCGCTGCGCAGCCGCTTTGGCGACAAAGCCGTGGTGCGCGCCCGCCTGCTGGACCCCACCGACAAGCCCACCGCCCCCGGCGCGCTGTCCGCCGCCAAGGAGCGGGACAAGCGGCGGAAAAAGCCCTGAAAGACAAACGGCAGCCGCCCGGCCTGAGGCCGGGCGGCTGCCGTTTGCTTATGCGTCAGTTTTCTGCCGGGCCTGCGGAGGGTTCCGGCTGCGGCTCCAGCTCCCCGTCCTCCACCGGCACGGTCACGCCGCCGTGGGCGGCAATATACTCCTCGAAATTCGCGTACTTCTGCTTGGGCGGGCGGCGGGCGATCAGCAGCAGCCCGGGATCCTCGTCGACCGGCTGGCGACCGCGGCGGCGGGCGCGCGGTTCCTCTGCGCGGGGGGCGGCATGCTGCTGGGCCTGGCGGCTCTGCCGGGCGCTCTTTTCCGGCTGGGGCTGCGGCGCGGCAGGGCCTGCCTTGCGGCCGCGGGCGGACGGCTGCCCGGCAGACTGGCTGCGCGCCGGGCGGGCGGCCTGCTTTTCCGGGGCGGGCTGGCGGCTGCGTCGGCCGCTTTGCCCCGCCGCCTGCTGGGCCTGGCCTTTCTGCCGCGGCTGCTGCACGCTTTGGCTTGCCTGCGGCGGCTGGGCTTTCTGCTGGGCGGCCTGAGGCTGCTGCCCCTGGGCCGGCCGTGCGGCGCCCTGTCCGCGGCGGCGGCGACGGCGGCGGGCGGCCGGGCTGACGCCTGCCGATTCGGGATGTTCGTGGTTTGGCATGACGTTTCTTCCTCTCATTCTCAAAACAGGAGGCCCGCCGGTGTCAGTCCACCAGGCTGCGGCACTCGTTATAATATCGTTTTTCCTCGGCGTGGCCCATGCTGAAGGTCTTGCGGGGCAGCACGCCGCCCAGCACCACGCCGCGGAACAGGTCGGCCTTTTGCAGCGGCGGCATCAGCAGGCCCACAGCGCCCCCGGCCGCCAGGCGGCGCACCGCGGCTTCTCCGTGGACGTAATCCACCGACGCGCCGGGGCAGCGCTGCAAAAAGTCCTGCACGAACCGCTCGGCGGTGCCCACCGCAAGCGGCTCCACCTCGCCCGCAAAGCCCAGGGGCGTGTCCCCCGCGGCGGACACCAGCGTAAACTGCTGGGCCGAATCCGGCGAGATGCAGATGGTGTTTGCCGCCGCCCAGCCGTCCAGCGCGGTGCGGACCTGTTCGGCCCCCACGCCGAACAGCACCCGGTGGATCGGCTCGATCTGGATGGCCGGCGAATGGACGTTGCACACCTCCACCAGGCAGTACCGGGCGGGGTCGTCCTGCCGCTGCCGCGGCGTCAGGGCCGCCTTGCGCTCCTCCCAGTACGCCTTGGCGGTGGCCAGCGAATGGTTGCCGTCCCCCACCGCCAGCGTCATAGGCGGCTGCCCGGCGGCGCCGGGCCAGCGGGCGGCAAAGGCGTCGGCGTCGCCCAGCGCCGCGACGGCGGCTTCGATCTGCGCCACCAGCGCCGGGTCCTCCACCGCCCAGCCGCGCAGGCGGCCGCCGCCCAGCATCAGCTCGCCGTCGTACAAAAGCGGCAGGCGGGCTTTTTCCGCGCCGACCGGCTCGATCAGCGTGCAGGCCGCGTCGTCGGCCAGCAGCATCACGTGGGGGGTCTCCAGCTGGGCGCCGCGGCGGACTTTCAGCCGGGGCGGGATGCGTTCCACCACGGTATTCTCGCTGGGACGGACGGCCGGACGGTCGGCCGGGTCAAAGCTGTAAGCCTCCAGATCCACCGCGCCCACCAGGCCCTGGCGGATGCTGCCGTCCATCTGGGTGCGCTCCACATACACAAAGCCGTTGACCACGCGGGTCAGCAGGCTGCTGCGATAGTCGGCCATGGCGGCGCGGATGGACGCCAGGCGGGCGTCCTCCTCCGGGCCGCCCAGATAGACCTCCGGCAGTACGATGTGCAGCGTGCTGGGCCGCCCGGCGGCCAGCGCCTCGGCTTTCTGCCAGTAGTCCGGCTGCGAGGTAAACTGGTCCACCGCAATGCAGGCCCACGGGTCCAGCGGCGTGTCCGCGCCCGGCAGCAGGATCCGCGCCGGACCAAAGCAGGGCGCGGGATTCGGTTTGTCCATGGTGTTCCCTCCTCCTTGAGCTGGCAGCTTTCCGTTCCAGGCTTACGCGGTGATGGAATGTCCCACCAGGCCGTAGATGGCCAGCGCCAGAATTCCAATGTAGATCAGCGAGATGGGCATGCCGGTAAAAATGCCCGGCACATCCTTGCTGCGCAGGCGGCGGCGTCCCTCGTCGACGACAGCCACGGCAAACAGATAGCCGATGCCGCTGCCCAGGCTGAACGCCACCGTTTCCAGCAGCGTAAAGTTCTGGTTGACGCAGATCAGGATGGTGCCCAGCACGCAGCAGTTGTAGGTGGCGATGGGCAGCTGCTCCAGATAAGGCGCAGCGCGGCGGCCAAACAGGTGGAACAACAGCCAGACCACCGCCATGGCGATGGTCGCGCAGCTGAGATAGATGACCGGGCGCAGCGCAGCGGCGGGCAGCCAGCCGGGCAGCACGCCGCGCAGCCAGGGGGTCAGCCAGACGCGAGCCATCCACACCAGCGGCGCCGAAAGCAGCTGCACCAGCAGGATGGGCAGGCAGTGGTGCAGTGTGCGGATGTCCCGCGTTTTCACCAGCTTGAACAGCTGCGAAACGCCCAGCCCATGGGTAAAGACGATATTTTCGGCAAAAACGGCCATGACCGCATAGGTGAAAAAGTGCAGCACAGCCTCGAAAACGCTAAGCTCAGCGGCGGCGTTCAGCATAGATGTGGCGCACCTCCTCCTGTTTGTAGCGGACATAGGCGTTGGATACGCCGGTCCACAGCGCGGCCATGACGCCCAGCAGAATAAACCCGCCGGCCGGCTGTACGGCGATGGGCAGCGGCGGCGTGCTCAGCAGCGTGTTGCCGAACACCGAGCCCAGGCCCAGGAATTCGCGCAAAACGCCCACAAGCAGAATGGCGACGCACAGGCCGACGGTGTTGTTGACGCCGCGGCGGAATGCCTCGCCCACCGTTTCCAGGTCGGGGTTTTCCATGCGCTTGATGATGGCCGGCTCTACCACCATCAGCGGCAGATAGATGCCCAGCAGCGTCAGGTCCGCGCCAAACAGCGCATACAGGATGCAGTAGGCCGGAATGTACAGCACGGCCGCCGAATAGACGTAGATCACCGGCCGGAAGCGGTTGCCGGTCAGGTGGCAGACCGCCACCGCCAGCATGCGGGTGGCGGTCAAAAGCAGGATGGCCGCCGCGCACAGCATCAGGGCGTTTTCCCCGGTGTTGGCCGCCGCGACCACCGGGGCCAGGCCCAGGCCGCGCAGCATGACGGGGTTGTTCAGCCACAGATGGTCGTCGTGCACCCGCTGGGCCAGTTCCTCCTCGGCCTCGGCGCGGGTCTTGCGGTGGCGGCGGGCCGCCTGCTGCTGGGGCTGCTGCGCCGCGGGCTGGGGCGGCTGCTGGGGCTGCGCCTGCTGCTGGGCGGCCTGTTCGGCGCGGCGGCGGGCGTCCGCCTCCAGGGCGGCCTGCTCGATCTCCTGCTGGGACTTGCCCTCGCTGGCGGCGCGGCGGGCGCTTTCCAGCATTTCGGGCGAGATCTGGGGGATGATCAGCGTCTGCGGCCCTTCCTGCTGCTTTTTCTTGCCGGGCCGGGCGTTTTTCGCGCCCTTGGCGCGGGGCTTATTCGGGTCGGTATTTTGCAAGGCGCTTTTCCTCCCTCTTCATAAATTTCACGCGCTCCGTGCGGCGGGCGACCATATCCAGCCATTCGGGGATGGCGTTGACCAGCAGCAGCGCAAAGCAGAAACCGGTCTCGTAGTCGCTCATATAGCGCATGGCCGCGGCAAAGGCACCCAGCGCCAGGCCGTAGATGATGCGGCTGGAATGGCGGTTGGGCTGGGTGACCGGCTCGCTGGCTAAGAAAATGCCGCCAAACAGCATGGTGCCCGACAGTACGATATATTTTTCCAGGTAAACGCGCTGCCGCACATATTCCCACGGGAAGCTGAACGCGGGCAGCTCGTTCAGATTGGGCAGCAGCCAGGGGATCAGCACGCAGGCGATCAGGTAAGGCAAAAACGCCGACAGCTTGAGGTGCCCGCGGCAGAGCAGCAGCAGGCCGCAGGCCGCCACCACCAGGATGCAGCTGGCGCCCATCGGTCCCGAAACGTTGCCGATGACCAGATTCAGCGTGGTGTCGGTGGGAAGGCCGCCGCTGCTTAAAGTCGCGTTCATCCCGGCGGTAAGCGCGGCGGAGCCGGCGTCCCACAGCGGCAGCGGCGTGCCGGGCGTGGGGTAGAAAAAGACCTGATCCGGCCAGGACAGGCCCACCACCGCCAGCGCGACCGCCGACGGATGGAAGGGGTAGTGCCCTTCGCCGCCGAAAGCTTCCTTGACAAAGACCGCGACGACCGCGCCGGCAATAACGACGTAATAGGGCACACTGGCCGGCAGAAGCATGGTCAGCAAAACGGCAAAACACTCGCTGGAAGGCTCGTGCGGCTGGTAACCCTTGGCGTGCAGCGGGCTGAGCAGGCCGTCGCACAGGTAGGCGGTGACGGCCGCCGTCAGCGCCAGCAGCGCCGGGCGCAGCCCGTAATAATAGCAGCTCATGACAATGAGCGGCACACAGCACCAGAGCACGTCGGCATAATAGTCGTAGTTGGCACTGCGCTCGATTTTGGGATGTTTTGGCATGGCAGCTCCTTTGGCCGGTCAGGCCGGCCGCCCGGGACCCCGGGCACTGGGAATGGAAAAGGCGGACGGCAGGGCGGTCACAGCGCCCGCAGCGCGACGACGGCTGCGGCGGGGTCCGGCGCGGCAAACACCGTGCTGCCCGCCACCAACACGTCGGCGCCGGCGGCGGCGCACCGGGCGCCGGTTTCCAGGTTGACGCCGCCGTCCACCGAGATATGCGGATCGACGCCCTGCGCCCGGCAGGCGGCGCGGATGGCCGCGATGCGCCCCGCCGCGTCCGGCAGAAATGCCTGGCCGCCAAAGCCCGGCTCGACGCTCATGACCAGCACCAGGTCCACCAGCGGCAGCAGCGGGAAGATGCGCTCCACCGGGGTGCCGGGCTTGAGGCTGACCCCCGCCTGCACGCCGCAGGCGCGGATGGCCGCGATGACGGCTTTGGGGTCGTCCGCCGCCTCCACATGGAAGGTGATGCAGCTGGCGCCGGCTTTGGCAAAGGCGGGGGCGTAGCCCGCCGGGTCCGAGATCATCAGGTGGACGTCGTAGAAGGCGTCGGGCAGCGCCCTGTGCAGGCTGGCCAGCACCGGCGCGCCGAAGCTGATGTTGGGCACAAAATGGCCGTCCATCACGTCAAAATGCAGCATGTCCGCGCCGGCCTCCAGCACGGTGCGGCACTGCTCGCCCAGGCGGGCGAAATCCGCCGCCAGAATCGACGGGCTGAGCTTGATCATAACGTATACTTTCCCCTTTTTGTCAGTTCAGAATGCAGGATCTTGGCGCGGCCTGCGGCCGCGGTCAAAATGGGCGATGCCAGGTCAAACTGCATGGCGCGGGCCGGTTTCCCCTCTGTAAACCCGTGCCCCACCCCTGCGCCGCGTTTTTTTGAGCGCGCAGCGCGGACCACCGCCATTCTTAATTCCCTATTTTTATACTTCTTACAGGATCGTGATCTCTTTCGGGTAGGCGTTCAGCACCCGGCAGCCGTCCTCGGTGACCAGGACCAGATCCTCGATGCGGACGCCGAACTCGCCCGGCAGGTAGATGCCCGGCTCGATGGAAAAGCACATGCCGGGCTTTGCCTCGATGCGGCAGGCGGCGGAAACGTCGCCGTACTCGTGGTCGTTCAGGCCGATGAAATGCCCCAGCCGGTGGTTGAAATACTCGCCGTAGCCGGCGTCCGCAATGACCTTGCGGGCGGCGGCGTCCAGCTCGCACATCTTTACGCCGGGACGCACCAGCCGCTCGGCGGCCTCGTTGGCGCGGCGCACCAGCTCGTAGACCTGGCGCTGCTTTGCGGTGGGCTCGGCGGTGAAAAAGGTGCGGGTCATGTCGCTGCAATAGTCATGGTAGACGCCGCCCACATCCAAAAGCACCATCTCGCCGGGTTTCAGCGCCCGGTCGGAGTTCTGGTGGTGGGGGTCGGCGGCATCGTCGGCAAAGGCGACGATAGGTTCAAAGCTGGGGCCGCTGCATCCGTGGGCCTTGTAGATGACCAAAATCTTTTCGGCCAGCTCCCGCTCGGTGACGCCGGGGCGGACGGCGGCGGCAAACTCGGCCATGCAGGCGTCGTTGACGGCGCTGGACTCGATCATGGCTTTCTGCTCAGCCGCGTCCTTGACGGCGCGGACCATGTCGCAGCAGATGCTGCCCACCCGGTATTCCCGCGCCACCGGCAGCTCCTGCAGGCGCAGCAGAAAGCGGGCGGGCCAGTCCTTGTCCACGCCCAGCGCCTTTTTCACGTCCAGATAGGGCGCCAGCAGGGCGGGGGCGTCGTCGGTGTCGTCAAAATTGACCACCGGCAGGCCCATGTCCGGCGTGCCGAACAGCCGGTTGACAAACAGCCGCACGCTGCCGTCGGCGGAAAACAGCAGGCAGTACATCCGCTCGCCGGGGTCCAGCCGCAGGCCGGTCAGGTAAAAGATGGTGGTGGGGTCGCTGACCAGCAGCTGGGTCAGGCCGTGGGCCGCCATTTCGTCCCGCACCCGCTCCAGGCGGGTCTTGGGGGTGTTGTTCTTCTTTTTGGGCATAGCGTCTGCCTCCCCATCCTGTGCAAAAGCGCGTCGCTTCCGCCTGTGTTTACTGCTGGTACTGGTTGATTTTGTCCTGCTCCACCGCAAAGCGGGCCAGGGCGCTCTCGATGACCTTGTCCATGTCGTAGTACTTGTACTCGCCCAGGCGGCCGCCGAACACCACGTGCGGCTCGGCGTCGGCCATGGCCTTGTACTTGGCGTAGAGGGTATCGTTGGCCTCGTCGTTGACCGGGTAGTAAGGCTCGTCGCCGGGCTTCCACTCGGCCGAGTATTCCCGGCTGACCACGGTTTTGGGCTGGGTGCCGAACTCAAAGTGCTTGTGCTCGATGACGCGGGTGTAGGGGGTTTCGGCGTCGGTGTAGTTGACGACGGCGTTGCCCTGGTAGTTGGGGGTGTCCAGCACCTCGGTCTCGAACCGGACGCTGCGGTACTGCAAAGCGCCCAGGCAGTAGTCGAAATAGGCGTCGATGGGGCCGGTGTAGATGACCCGGCCGGCCAAAGCGTCCAGCTCGGCCTTGTGCTGCAGGTAGTTGGTGTTCAGGCGGACCTCCACGCCCTCCAGCATCTTTTCCACCAGTTTGGTGTAGCCGCCGTTGGGGATGCCCTGATACAGGGCGTTGAAATAGTTGTTGTCGTAGGTGAAGCGCACCGGCAGGCGGCGGATGATAAAGGCCGGCAGCTCGGTGCAGGGGCGGCCCCACTGCTTTTCGGTGTAGCCCTTGACCAGCTTTTCGTAGATGTCCACGCCCACCAGGTTGATGGCCTGCTCCTCCAGGTTTTTCGGCTCCGGGGTAAAGTGGGCGGCGCGCTGCTCCTCGATCTTGGTCATGGCCTCGGCGGGGGTGACCACGCCCCACATCTTGTTGAAGGTGTTCATGTTGAAGGGCATGTTGTAGATCTCGCCGTGGTAGTTGGCAATGGGCGAGTTGGTGTACCGGTTGAACACCGCAAACCGGTTGACGTAGTCCCACACTTCCTTGTTGTTGGTGTGGAAGATGTGCGCGCCGTAGCGGTGGACGTTGATGCCCTCGATCTCCTCGGTGTAGATGTTGCCGGCGATGTGGGGGCGCTTGTCCACCACCAGGCAGCGCTTGCCGGCGGCGGTGGCCTCGCGGGCAAAGACTGCGCCGAACAGGCCGGCGCCGACGATCAGGTAATCATACGGTTTGTTCTGCATCATTTTGGGTACCTCTCTCTATTTTGTGCACCATACCAAAAATTCAAATCCGTCAGCATTGGCGGACATGCGCCGACAATGCTGACGCCGACAGGAAAATTCGGATTCAAATTGTGTACGCAGTGCGCGATCTGGATCCAAATTTTGTCGAAAGGGAATCCTTTGAGGCCGGCCTCAGCGCCGCCGGGCTTTCGCCTTCCAGACGGCGGCCTGCTGCAGGTGGAACTCGAAGTCCCGCTTGTCCTTGGCCAGCAGGCTGGACAGAATAACGCCGGCCACAAACAGCATCAGCGCCGCCACCATCACAAAGCCGCAGACGATCAGCGTGGGGAAGCGGGGCACCAGGCCGGTGGCCAGATACTCGGCCAGGACCGGCGCCATAAACAGTAGCGAGATCACCGCCAGCACCACCGCGATGGTGGTAAAAAAGCCGAAGGGCCGGTAGTTTTTGTACAGGCGCAGGATGGTGCCCAGCACCTTGGCGCCGTCGGAGTAAGTGTTGAGCTTCGAGACGCTGCCCGCCGGGCGGTCCCGATAATCGATGACCACGTTTTCCACCTGCATGTTGCGCTGCACCGCGTGGATGGACATCTCGGTCTCGATCTCGAACCCGCGGGACAAAACCGGGAAGGTCTTGACAAACTCGAAGCTGAAAGCCCGGTAGCCGGTCATGATGTCCTGGATCTGCGCGCCGAACAGCCGGTTGATGGACGCCCGCACCAGGCTGTTGCCAAAGTTGTGGAAGGGGCGCTTGTTCTCGGTAAAATAGGTGGAGGAAAGGCGGTCGCCCACCACCATGTCCGCCTGGCGCTCCCGCACCAGGCGGGCCATCTCCGGCGCGGCCTCGGCGGGGTAGGTGTCGTCGCCGTCCACCAGGATGTAGCACTCGGCGTCGATCTCGCGGAACATGCGGCGCAGCACGTTGCCCTTGCCCTGCATGTACTCGCGGCGGACCACCGCGCCGGCGGCCTCCGCCAGCTGGGCGGTGCGGTCGGTGGAGTTGTTGTCGTAGACATAGACGGTGGCTTCGGGCAGGACGGCCTTGAAATCGGCCACCACCTTTTCCACCGTTTTTTCCTCGTTGTAGCAGGGGATCAGCACCGCAATGGTATCCATATCGGGTCCTCCTGTCTCCTTTCCCATCACAAGATCGGCCGTCAGTCGGCCGCGTAGCGGCGGAACTGCTCCAGCCAGAAGCGGGCCGTGTTATCCCAACTGTATTTTTTCAGCAGTTTATCCGGTTTGGATACAGGCTCTGCCAGCAGGGCGTCCAGGTCCACGTCGTAGTCGTTGGGGTCAAAGTAGGCGGCGGTGTCGCCGTACAGCTCCGGCAGGCAGCTGGCGTTGGACAGCAAAATCTTCGCCCCTTGGCTCAGCGCCTCCAGCGGCGGGATGCCGAAGCCCTCGAACACCGCCGGGTGCAGAAACGCCCTGCAGTGGCGCATCAACGCCTTGTTCTCGCCGTCGGTGACGTAGCCGGGGTAAAAGATGTTGCCGGTGTTTTGGGCGGCGTCGGCCTCGTCGCGGCCAAAGGCGGCCAGGTCGGCCCCGCCGGCCACCACAAAGGTCTTGTCCGGGTTGCGGGCGGCCACCTCCCGCACCCACTTGTAGTTTTTGTGTTTGGCCAGGCTGCCCAGGGCGTAAAAATACTCGCCTTTCTGCACGCCGGGCAGCTTGTCAAAAACGCTCTCGTCCGGCTCGGCTTCCTTCATGTGCTCCCAGCCGTTGTAGGTAACGCCGATCTTTTCCAGCGGGATGCCCAGCTTGTCGGCGATCAGATGGCGCTGGTCGTCGCTGACGGTGTAGACCTCCCGCGCAAACCATTTGGTGGACAGACAGTGCACCCAAAACTTGAAGCGGAAAAATCCCCGGTCGGTATCCATGACCAGCGGGCGGATGTCGTGCAGCACCACCACGCTGTCCCGCGTCATCAGCATATCGCTGGCAAAGCCCACAAAAAAGGCGCGGTGCCTGCGCAGGTAGGCGGGCAGCACAAACAGGTTGTAGCTGTACCGGATGGCCTTGAGCGGCACCACCCGGATGTTTTTCATGGGCGGCAGGTGCAGCGGGCGGCCGTCGTCCCGGTAGGCCAGGCGCACATCCAGGCCGGTACCTTCCAAAAGCGCGTCCAGCCGGGTGACCACCTCGTAGACATAGCGGGGGATGCCGGTGATCTTATCGCACAGAACTGTGCCGTTGATGACGATGGGTCTCAAACCTGATTGCCTCCGTTCGGGGTGGTTTCGCCGGGGCCGGGGACCAGCCCCCGGCGGGAGCAGGCCCGCAGTTCGGCCTGCCAGTCCCGGTAACGCTGCATGCAGTAGTCTTTCAGCTGCTGTTCGAACCGCGCTTCCGAAAAGCTGCGGCTGTGGTCGCGGATCTGTTCGGCGGTGCAGGCGACGCCCTCCGCCTCAAAACGCTGGATGCAGCCGGCCACGGCGTCCACCGTCTGCTCGTGGAAAAACAGGCCGGTTTGGCCGTCCAGTACGCTCTCGCAGGCGCCGCCGCGGCCAAAGGCCAGCACCGGGGTGCCGGCGCTCTGGGCTTCCACCGGCGTGATGCCGAAATCCTCCTCGCCGGGGAACAAAAAGGCTTTGGCCCGCAGGTAGTATCCCCGGACCTCCGCGTCCGAAAGGCCGCCGCCCAAAAATTCCACCGTGGGGCCGGCCATGGCCTTTAATTTGGACAGCTCTCCCCCGCCGCCGATGACCACCAGCTTTTTGCCCAGGCGGGTGCAGGCGGCCACCGCCAGATCCACCCGCTTGTACCAGGTCAGCCGGCCGACCGTCAGGTAAAAGTCCTCCTTGGGGACCAGGGTTTCCTCGTTGATGTGGACGCAGGGGTAGATGACGTCGGCGTCGCGGCGGTAATACTTTTTGATGCGCTGGGCGATGTAATGGCTGTTGGCGATGAAGTAATCCACCCGGTCGGCGGCGCATTTGTCCCAGACGCGCAGCTTGTGCATCTGGTGGGGCATGACCCGGCGCACCAGCCAGTTGGCGTTTGCGCGGTAGGTATAGTAAAAGTCCCACACATAGCGGGTGGGGGTGTGGCAGTAGCAGATATGCACCGCGTCCGGCCGGGTGATGACCCCCTTGCTGCAGGAGGAGCAGGAGGACAATACCAAATCGTACTCCGAAAGATCCAGCGCCTCGAAAGCGGCGGGCATCCAGGGCAGCAGCGAGCGGTAAATTTTGGTGGCGAAGGGCAGTTTCTGGATGTAGGTGGTGCGGATGTCGTAGTCCCGGAACCAGGCGGGCATGTTGTCCCGGTCATAGACCAAGGTGTAGATGGGCGCGTCGGGGAAAATATGGTGCATGCAGTCCACCACCCGGTCGCCGCCCGCGTAGCCTACCAGCCAGTCGTGTACGATGGCAACTTTTGGTTTCTTTTCTTGCATAGCATGCCTCCTGTCTTGCGCCCCGCCGGGCCCTGCCTGCGCGGGATCAGGTCAGCTTTTCGTCGTTGACCATCTTGCCGCCGAACACGGTGCGGAAGATGATCTTGATGTCCAGCGCCACCGTCCAGTTTTCGATATACCAGATGTCGTAGCGGATGCGCTCGGCAATGTCGGTGTCGCCCCGCAGGCCGTTGACCTGGGCCCAGCCGGTGCAGCCGGGGCGCACCTGCTGGCGCACCAGATAGCGGGGGATCTCCTCCTTAAAGTGCTCCACATGGAAAGGGATCTCCGGCCGGGGGCCTACCAGGCTCATGTCCCCTTTCAGTACGTTGAAAAACTGGGGCAGCTCGTCCAGGCTGAACTTGCGGATCAGGCTGCCGAAGCGGGTCTTGCGGGGGTCCGAGTTGGTGCTCCAGGCGGTGGACGCCTCGGCATTGACCCGCATGGAGCGGAATTTGTACATCATAAAGGGGCGCTTGTTCAGGCCGATGCGCTCCTGCTTGAACAGCACCGGCCCTGGGCTGGACAGCTTGACGCCGATGGCCACCGCCAGCATCACCGGGCTGGTCAGCACGATCAAAACCAGGCTGCCCACAATGTCGAAAAGCCGTTTGACGGCCGCGTTGGCCAGGTTGTCAAACGGCGTCTGGCGGATGTTGATGAGCTTGCAGTCGTCCAGCACGTCGATGGTGGGGCGGGCAGGCAGGTAGTCGTTGTAAAAGGGCACCATGGTCACTCGGGTGCCGTGCCTGTCGCAGGCGGAAAGCACCTCCGGGATGCGGTCCATGTCGGCGGCGTCCAGCGCGATGACCACTTCCTCGACGGCGGGATCCTCCAGGCTGGCGTCCATCCGGTCATAGCCGCCCAGGTAGCGGCAGGCAAGGGCGGGGTTTTCAGTGCCGGCCAGGTAGCCGTCCACCACAAAGCCGTAGTAGGGGTTGTGCTCCAGCGCCAGCAGGTACTTGGCGGCGATGGCCCCGCCGCCGACCATCAGTATGTGGCGCAGCCCTTCGCCCCGGTCCCGCTGGCGGCGGCGGTACCACCGCAGCGCCAGCCGCTTGGCGATCAGGAAGCCGGTGGCCAGCACATAGAACAGCGCCAGCACCATGCGGGAAAAGTTGGTCACGCGGGCCAGGTACAAAACCGCCTGGAACACCAAAATGCACAGCGCGTTGACCACAACGATCATCCGGCTTTGCCGCCACAGGCCGTACAGCCGGCGGCTGTCGTACAGGCGCAGCATCCACAGGACGCAGACGGTGGCCGCGGCCGCCACCGCGCCGGCGGCAATGGTGCGGACATCCCGGGCGATCTCCAGCGCGGGGCCTGCGCCGCCGGGCTGGAAAAACCGCATATAATTAAAACGCAGATAGTTTGCCAGAATATAGGCGGCAAAAATCAGGAGCGCATCCGCTAGGCAGCTGCATACAGCGCGGATGCGACGATTTTTTTCGATCATGCGGCCGCCCCCTCCTTCCCGATTTCAAAATCCCGGCGCGGCCGGGCCGCGTTTTTCTTCCGGTATCCCCGCCAAAACGGCGGCGATATACAGCAATAGAATACCACATTCCGCCGCAGCTTTCAACGCCGCGGCGGAAATGTTACACATCCCCTTACTCGTAAAAGTATTCCCAGTCAAAGAAGGTGCCGTTGACCACGGCGCTGTTCACCGTCAGGGCGGCGGCGTCGCCGGGCAGGGCCGTCAGCGTGACGGAGCCGGCGCCGTTTTCGATGGTGACGGGGATGTCATAGGTGCCGCGGTCGGTGGGCAGGAACCAGTCGCAGTTGGCGCTCTCCCGGCCGGCGGCCTCGCACAGGCGCTTTTCGGTGTCGGCCGAGACATGCAAAAAGCTGCCCACGCCGCCCCGCAGCAGGAAATCCCCCGCCACGGAAAAGTCGTAGTCCAGCGTCACGTCGGCCACGCCCTTGTAGGACGGGTCGTCGGTGGTGACGGTGACGGTCACGGCGTTGGGGGAGATCTGTTCCAGCGTGACGGCGCAGGGCTCGTTCTGGTTGTTGTCCACGCCGTTTTTCTGCCAGAAAATGTGCATGCCGCCGCAGGCGTAGGTGGTGCCCACCGGCTGCCAGTAGCGGTACAGCTCCCGGTAAAACCACCAGTTGGCGTTGCGGCTCCACCGCTCGAAAGAGCTGACCTTGTAGCTGGGGGTCTGGGCCAGGTCAAAGTCTGCGGCGGCCTGGAACTGCTGCAGGTAGTCCACCCGCTGGCGGTCGCCCAGCACATGGATGATGTAGTCGGTGCCGGACGGCTGCAGCTGGCCGGTCATGGCCTCCAGCGCGCTGGCGTAGGTGCTCCACACCCGGCGGCCGGCCAGCACCTGCTGTTCAGCATCCAGGTTGGCCGCCTGGCTGCCCAGCCAGCCGCCCAGCTCCGGCACAAAGGTATAGCCCTCGCCCCGGCCGGCCTGCCGGGCCTGCACCTGGCCGGCCACCCCCCAGGCGAACACAGCCGCGCCCAGCACGCCGGCCAGCGCGCCGGGCAGCAGCCGGGGCAGGCGCTGTGTCAGGGCCTGCCAGTGGTTGGCCAGCCGGCCGGCGCCCGCCAGCAGCGCCGCCGGGACCAGAACCGCCAGCAGGGCTTTTGCCCCGCCGTCCGGGCCGTTGCGGGCCGAGGACAGCAGGCAGTACAAAAGGTTCCACAGCGCCATGCCCAGCGTCAAGGCAAACAGCCCGCCGGCGCGCACGGCGTCCTCGTCCCGTCTGGCGGCAAACAGCCAGACGGCGGCCAGCACCGCCAGCGCCAGCATGACCCAGAAACTCCAGTCCAGCTCCAGCTGGCTGAGATAGTACAGCTTGCTGTCCGGCTCGGACCCGTAATACCAGGCCTGGTAGGCCGAGGCCCCGCGGGTCTGCCGCAGCCAGGCAAACGGATGCCCCCAGCTGACCAGCGTCACCGACACGCCCAGCCCGACGCTGCTGACCAGCACATACTGCGCCACCCGCACCGCGATGGTTTTGATGTCGGTCCGGTAGCGGCGGATCAAAAACAGCCCGTAGGCCAGCGCCACCGAAATGTACATCGCCGCGCCCATGTCGTTGCTCCAGACAAACAGCGCGCCGGCCGCAAAGGGCACCGCCAGCGCCGGGCCGGGGGGCAGCAGACGGCGCAGGCCCCTGGCGCCGGCCTTTGCCGGGCGCCGCCGCCAGAAGGCCAGCAGCGCCCCGATGGCAAGCACCGCCACCGACAGCGCCCCGGAGCGGATCATGCGGGCGCTGTTGCCGCTGGACGCCGCATACCCCAGCAGTCCGCTGAGCCAGGACGCGCCGGGGAACGCCGCCCCCTGCACCGCCAGAAAGCACACCGCGCTGACGGCGGCGGCCGCCGCGCGCGTCCCCCGCCCGGTAACAAACAGCGCCCGGCAGGCGGCCAGCACCAGCAGCTCAAAGCAGAACCAGGTCAAAAACTCGGCGGCGAACATGCTGTTGGCAAAGCTGTTGCCGACGACCAGCAGCACCGCCGCCACGCCGTACAGCTCGCCCGCCCCCAGATAAACGGTGAAATCCGCATAGGGCGCCTGCCCGGCCAGCAGATGCCGCACCGGGTTGTAGTTCTGGAAATCGCCGTTCATGATCTCGTAGTCGATGGCAAAGCTGTCGGCCAGGCCGCGCACGGCGGCAAGGCCGGCAAACAGCGCCAAAAGCGCCGCCCAGGGCGCCAGGCGGCGCAAAATTTGCAGCGGTCTGCATGTTTTACTTGCTTTCAAATTACCAAACCCCTGTGGAAGAATGAGGAATTTTGAATTTACCGGTACTGCTCCTGTAAAAGGTCCAGCGTCTTTTTCATCTCGGAGCGGACGTCGGCGGGGGCGGTGACCTCCACGCCGCCGGCAAAACCGGCCACCCAGCCGAAAAACTGCGGGCTGACCTGCACCGTCACCGTCACCTCGAACTTGTCGCCGCCGGGGCAGATCACCGGCGTGGGCCGGGTGCCGAACCGGTCGAACATGGCGCCGGCCAGGCGGTTTTCGCACCGCAGGGTCACCTGCTTGACCGGCCCGTTGAACATGCCGAACAGCTGCTGGGTGTAGGTGTTCACGTCAAAGCCCTCAAACGCCTCTTTGCCCTCGCGGGGAAGGTCGGGCAGCGCCTCGGCGCGCTGCATCTTGTCCACGCGGTAATGGCGCAGCGCGCCGTCGGTGTAGGCGATCAGGTAATAGTTGCCGTTCTCCCACACCAGCGTCCAGGGGCTGACCTGGTAATACTGGCCGTCGTGGCGGGGCTTCATCTTCTTTTCCAGCGTCCAGTCGCAGTATTTGAACCGCACCTGCACCCCCGCCGTAATGGCGCCGTGCAATGTGTCCACCGTATACAGGATGGTCTCGTCCTGGCTTTTGATCCGGCCGGACACCTGCACCTGGCGGTCCAGTTCCTCCTGCTGCCAGCGGCTGGTAAAACGGCCCAGCTTTTCGATCAGCGTTTTGGACTTGCGGGCGGTGATGAACTTGCTGGTGTACACGGCGTCCACCAGCAGTTTCAGCTCGGCCAGCTCAAAGGGCGTGTCGGCCATGTAATAGCCGCCGCCCCTGCCCCTGCGCTGGATGATGTCAAAGGGCGAATCGGGCAGGTTCTTCAGCGTTTCGATGTCGGCGTAGATGCTTTTTCGCTCGGCCTCGATGCCGCGCTGGGCCAGCATTTCCACCAGGCGCGGCACGCTCAGCGGGTGCGCCTCGTCGGTCTCGCGCATCAAAATGTCGATCAGGGTCAGCAGCTTCAACTTTTGGCCTTCTTTGCGGGACATGGCAGATTTTCCCCCTTTGCGGTTCAATGTTCAGGCTGCCGGTCCGCAGCGGCTCCGGCAGGCTCGTTCTGTTTTTTGTCAAAGGCCGCGCGGCGCGCGGTGGACAGGCGGAACATCCCCTCCAGGCCGGCGCGGTCGTCGTTCACCAAACAGCCGCGCAGCTTTTGCAGCGCCGCGTCAAACATGTCGATCTCGCCGATCAGATTGTCCCGGTTCCACAAAATCAGCTCGGCCCACAGTTTTTCGTTGATGCGGGCGATGCGGGTCAGGTCCCGGAAAGAGTCGCCGGTGTAGTCGGCCAGGCTGGAGTTGTCGCTGGCGCACATCAGGCTGACGGCGATGGCGTGGCACAGCTGGCTGACGTAGCCGATCATCCGGTCGTGCTCGGCAACGCTCAGCGTCGTGATGCGGGCAAAGCCCAGCGTTTCGGCCAGGGCGCGGCACCAGGCGACGGCTTCCGGGGAGTTTTGCTCGGTGGGCGTGATGATAAAGTTGGCGGGGGCGAAATCCACCTCGGCGCTGTGGGTGATGCCGCTGGTCTCGCGGCCGGCCATGGGGTGGCTGGCGATGAACTCGACGCCGTCGGGCAGCATCTGCTGCACCGGGGCCGCCACGCCCCGCTTGACGCCGGACACGTCGGTGGCCAGCGCGCCGGGCTTGAGCCAGCCGCCGTACTGCCTGACCCAGTCCAGCAGCGCCGTGGGGTACAGCCCAAAGATCACCCGGTCGGCCTGGCCGACCAGCGCCCGGTCCGGGGCGGCCGCGCCGCGGCTGATGTAGGCCCGGTCCAGCGCCCACTGCACGGTGGCGGCGTCGCAGTCGATGCCCCAGACGGTATACCCCTTGCCGGAGAGCACCTGCGCGTATTTGCCGCCCAGCAGCCCCAGGCCGACGATCAGTATCGTTTTGTCGCGTTCCAGCATGGCTTATTCCTCCAGTTCCACCCTGGCACCCAGGGCGCGCATGGCGTCGAAAAAGTCCGGCCAGCTTTTGGCCACGGCGTTTGCCCCGCGGATGGTGGCCGGCACCCCGGCGGCCAGCGCGGCGACGGCCAGGCTCATGACCACCCGGTGGTCGTTGTGGCCGTCCAGCGGGACTTCCGGCGCGTGCAGCGCGCAGCCGTCGATGGTGACGGTGCCGCCGCTGCTTTCCACCTTGCCGCCGAATTTGGCCAGTTCCTCCTGCATGGCGGCGATGCGGTCGGATTCTTTCAGCCGCAGGCGGCCGGCGTTTGTGATGACGGTGGCGCCGCTGCAAAAGCAGGCCATGGCCATCAGCACCGGGCCCAAGTCGGGGCAGTCGGAAAGGTCGATGGGCGCAGCCCGCAGCAGGCTGCGCTCGAACCGGTATCCGCCGGAGACGGCGGAAAATTTTGCGCCGCACCGCTGCAAAATGTCCAGGATTGCCCGGTCGCCCTGGCGGCTTTCCGGCGCAAGCCCGGTGACGGTGACGCCGCCGGCCAGCGCGCCCAATACCGCCGGGAAGGCCGCCTGGCTGTAATCGCCCTCCACCGCCATATCGCAGGGGCGGTAGCGCTGGGGCGCGGGGATGGTCAAAACCGTTTTGCCGTCGGGGCCGGGGGCCTCGGTGACCCGGACGCCGAACCGGGCCAGCGCGTCCAGCGTCATGCCCACATAGCTGCGGCTTTCAAACGGCGGCAGGATCTGGATGGTGGAGGGCGACTCCAGCAGCGGCGCGGCAAACAGCAGCCCGCTGATGAACTGGCTGGACACGTCCCCCGGCAGCGTGAACACGCCGGGGCGCAGCCGGCCGAAGATGGTCAGGCCGTCGGCGGCCTGCTCGAATTTCAGGCCCTGCTTTTCAAACAGGGCGCGGTAGATCTCCTGCGGGCGGGCGAACAGCCGCCCCGCGCCGGTAAAGCGGATCTTTTGCGCCGTCAGGCTGAACACCGGGATCAAAAAACGCAGCGTGCTGCCGCTCTCGTTGCAAAAGACCGGCCGGGTGACGGTGGCAAAACCCCCGCCGCAGCCCTGGATGGTGACGCTGCGCTCCCCGCGGGCGACCTTGGCCCCCAGCTGGGCCACGGCGTCCAGCGTGGCGCGGATGTCGTCGCTGTATTCAATGTTGTCGATACGGCTGGCGCCGTCGGCCAGCGCCGCGCACAGCACCGCCCGGTGGGCCGCGCTTTTGCTGGGCGGCACCGCCAGGCTGCCGCCGATGTGGCTGACCGAGAGTTTTGCATCCATGGCGTTGGCTCCTTTGTTTGGGTAGGCTGGGGGTGTTTTGGGGCGGCGCAAGCCGACTGCGGGGGTGCGGCGTCTTACCGCGCCTTTCTCCCAGCGGGTCGGCGGGCGCTGCCGCCGGGGGCAATCCTCTCTGTGGAAAGGGGTGGCTTTGGGCGCATCACTTCACGTCAAAGGTCTGGTCAAAGGCTTCCACCGCGTCCTTGACGGTGTCGGAAAGCTGGCCGTAGTTGTCCACGGCGGCGTCCGACGCGGCGCGGTAAAGCGGGGTGCGCTCGGCTTCCATCTGCTTCAGGCTGTGTCCGCCCATTGAGAGCGGCCGGCCGTTGGTGGGCAGCTTTTCCACCGGGCGGCGGATCCACAGCACCGGGCCGTTCTGCCGCAGCAGGCGGGCGTTGCCCGGCGTCTTGACAACGCCGCCGCCGCAGGCGATGACCTGGTCGGTCAGTTTGGCGCAGGCGGCCACCGCCTCGGCCTCATATTTGCGGAAGGTCTCCTCGCCGTACTGGGCAAAGATGTCCGGGATGGGCATTTTGGCGTGTTCCTCGATCACGTCGTCCAGGTCCACGTACTTTTTGGCCAGCGCGCGGGCCAGCGCGCGGCCCACTGTGGACTTGCCGCTGCCCGGCATGCCGATCAGCGACACGTTGGACAGTTCCCGCCGCAGGGCATGGCAGGCCTCGTCGATCTGGTTGGCCGAGAACAGCTTATCCAGAAAATGCCCCGCCGAAACCACCGCCTGGGCCACCAGCATCTCGAAGCCGCAGTAGGCCGGGATGCCCAGCTCCTCCGCCCGCAGGATCAGTTCGGTGCGGAAGGGGTTGTACACCACGTCCAGCACCGCTTCCAGGTCGGGGAATCTGCGCAGGTCGATCAGGCAGCCGCCGTTGTTGGGGTACATGCCGGCGGGGCTGGCGTTGACGATGATCTGCCCCTCGCCGGAGGCCTCGGCCTGGGCGTAGGTAACGGCGCCGTCGCCGCCGGTGCGGCTGACGGTGATGATGCGCGCCGCGCCGCCGTCGCGGGCCACGGCTGCCACCGTGTTGCGGGTGCCGCCGCTGCCCAGGATCAGCACCGTCTTGCCCCGGAACCGCACGCCGTGCCGCCGGGCCAGGTACTGGAACCCGTCGTAGTCGGTGTTGAAGCCCAGCAGCTTGCCGTCCCGGTTGACCAGCGTGTTCACCGCGCCGATGGCCGCCGCCCTGGGCTCGACTTTGTCGCAGTATGGGATGACCAGCTTTTTGTAGGGGATGGTCACGTTGACCCCCTTAAAGTCCCGCGCCTCCAAAAAAGCGCGGGCGTCCGCCTCGGTGGGCAGCTCGTGCAGCTGGTAGGAATAGCCGCCGATCTGCTCGTGGATCTGGCGGGAGTAGCTGTGCCCCAGTTTTTCGCCGATCAGGCCGTATTCCATGGTATTCTCCTCCTTGATGGTTTGTATGCCGCCGGGCGCGGCCGTCCGGCGGCCTGACGCCGACACTGTTATTGCAAGTTTGCGGTGCCGCGCCGCCTTTTTATGTCCGTTCCGCTTTGGGCAGGCCGTGTTTTTGGGCCAGGGTGCCGTAGCGCACCGTCAGCAGGTCCAAAAGGCCGAAGGCCGTCAGCGCGTTCTGCACCACCGCGGCGCGGGGCACGATGCAGGGGTCGTGCCGGCCCTGGATGACCAGGTCGGCGTCGGCCTTTGCGGGGTAATCCACCGTCTGCTGCCGCTTGTAGATGCTGGGGGTGGGCTTGACCACCGTGCGGAACACCACCGGCATGCCGTTGCTGATGCCGCCGTTGACGCCGCCGTTGCGGTTGGTGGCGGTGACCACCCGGCCGTCCTCCCCCATGCGGAAGGCGTCGTTGGCGGCGCTGCCGGTCAGGTCGGCAAAGCCGAACCCCGCGCCGAACTCGACGCCCTTGACCGCCGGGATGGAAAACATCAGGTGGGCCAGCTGGCTCTCGACACTGTCAAAAAACGGCTCGCCCACGCCGGCGGGCAGACCTGTGACGATGGTCTCCAAAATGCCGCCCACACTGTCCCCCGCGGCGCCGGCCGCGCGGATGGTCCGCTGCATGGGGATCTCCCGCGCCGGGTCGATCAGGGAAAAATGGCCGGGGGCGGCCTCTTCCGGCAGGCTGCCGTCATCGGGCAGCGGCGCGTCATTGACGCCGGCGCAGCGGGCGATGTGGGTGTAGACCCGCACCCCCAGCCCCGCCAGCACCTGCTGGCAGACTGCCCCCGCCGCCACCGCCGCCGCGGTGATCCGGCCGGAAAAATGCCCGCCGCCCCTGGCGTCCTGATAGCCCTCGTACTTGACCCAGGCGGTGTAATCGGCGTGGCCGGGGCGCAGCAGCGCGGCGGTCTTGGCGTAGTCGCCGCTGCGGGTGTTGGTGTTCTGCACCACCAGCGTGAGGGGGGTGCCGGTGGTGCGGCCGTCCACCACGCCGGAAAGGAACTCCACCCGGTCCGGCTCGGTGCGGCTGGTGGACAGCCCGTCCCCGCGGGCGCGGCGGCGGTCCATGCAGGCGGCGACAAAGTCCGCGTCCACCGGCAGGCCGGCGGCCAGGCCGTCCAGCACCGCGCCGACGGCCGGGCCGTGGCTTTCGCCAAAGATGGTCAGCGACACCGCGCTGCCAAAGGTGTTTTTCATGGGGTCATTCCTCCTCCATGCCCAGCAGCTTGGGCAGGTCGGCCATGGGGAGTTTGTCGGCGCGCCAGCAGCCCAGGCCTGGCACCCTGATGACGGTGATGCTGTCGCCCCGGCCCTTTTTGTCGTGGCGCATCTGGGCAAGCACCTTGTGCTTGTCGTAGCTGGCGCGGGTAGGCAGGCCCAGCGCCCGCATGACGGCGCGGGTGCGCTTTGCCAGGGCCTTGTCCTCGATCATGGGCAGCATGCCCAGGGCGACGCACTCGCCGTGGTACAGGCCGTTTTTGCGGCGGCCCCGCACCCCCTTGACCGCCTCGATGCCGTGGCCGATGGTGTGGCCGAAGTTCAGCGCCGCGCGGGGGCCGTGCTCGTGCTCGTCCTGCTCGACGATGTTCTTTTTCACCTTCAGGCTGCGGTAGATGATCTGCTCGATGTCCTGCTCCCAGTCGCCCTTTTCAAACAGGGCAAACAGCTCCGGGTCGGCGATCAGGCCGGCTTTCAGCGCCTCGGCCAGGCCGTTGACGTACTGGCGGCGGGGCAGCGTGTCCAGCACGTCGGGGTCGATCAGCACCACCTGAGGCTGCCAGAAGGCCCCCACGATGTTTTTGGTCTGGCCCAGGTCGATGGCCGTCTTGCCGCCGATGGAGGAGTCGATCTGCGCCAGCGTGGTGGTGGGGCAGTTGATAAAGTCGATGCCCCGCATGTAGGTGGCGGCGCAGAACCCGCCCAGGTCCCCCACAACGCCGCCGCCCACGGCCACCACCGCGTCCCGGCGGCCCATGCCGAAATCCAGCATGGCCTGCAATACCTGGCCGTAAACCTTCAGGCATTTGCTGGCCTCGCCCTGGGGGATGGTGTAGATAACGGCGTCGGTGCACTGGTCTGCCACCGTTTGGGCGCACTGCGCGGGCACGCCGGCGTCGGTCAGCACAAAGACCTTGCGCTCCCGGACATTGGCAAACTGGTACAGGTTTTTCAGGCAGCCGCGCTTCAAAATAATATCGTAGCTGTGTTTTTTCAGTCGCATGGTCAACTTCATGGGTCAGGCCTCCTCACTTCCCGGCTCGCGGGTCTCACGGTCAAAAACGCCCAGCAGCCGCACGGTGCGGCAGGGCTCCTGCAGATTTTCCAGCAGCGCGGCGCAGGTCCGCCCCTCGGCGTCCGCCGGGCAGATCAGCTGCACAAAAAAGTAATACTCGAACTGCACATGGGGCAGCGGCCGGCTTTTGATGCTTTCCATATTAAAGCCCATGCCGCCGATGCGCTCGATGACCTGGGCCAGCTTGCCCGGCTTGTGGTCAACGGTGAACAGCAGCGCGATGCGCTGGCCCGCATGCACCGGCATATCGACGCTGCCGCCCCGCTGCACAACGATAAAGCGGGTGGTGTTGTCGCCGTCCTCGTTGACGCCCTGGGCCAGCACGGCCAGGCCGTAAAGGCGGGCGGTCTCGGCCGAGGCGATGGCCCCCACGGCGGGGTCGCCCAGCTCGGCCACGTAGCGGGCGGCGTCGGCGGTGTTGCCCCAGGCCTTGGTCTCCAGGTGGTGCGCCCGCAGAAACGGCCCGCTCTGGCTCAGCGCCTGCTGGTGGCTGACGACGGTTTTCAGCCCCTCCAGCGCGGCGCCCGGCACGCCCAGAAGATCCTGGCGGATGGGCAGGTCGTACATGCCGGCCACCGACAGTTCCGGGTGGGCGTACAGCAGGTCCAAAACCGCCGACACATCCCCGGCGTTGGAGTTTTCAAAGGGCAGCACGCCGTACTCGGCCCTCCGGGCGGAGACCGCATCGAACACGTCGGCCCAGGTCTCGCAGGGCAGCTGGCGGGCAAAGGGGAAGATGCTCTGCAATGCGATCTGCGCCCAGGCCCCCTGCACCCCCTGGTAGGCGGCCACGTCCCGCCCCAGCAGCGCCCGCTGATACGCCCGGCTGACCGCCATGGCCCCGGTGATGAACCGCCGGTAATAGGGCCGCAGCGCCGGGTCCGCGATGCGGGCGGTGTTTTTGGCAATGACCGACCGCTCCCGCTCCGGGTCAAAGACGGCCTTGCCGCTTTGCGCCTTGCTTTGGGCCACCTGCGCCACCGCCCGCATCCGGCGCTCAAACAGGGCGGCCATCTGCGCGTCGATGGCGTCGATCTCGGCGCGCGCCTGCTGCAAAAGTTCCATGGCATTCCCTCCGGTCTATACTTGGTTTGAGTATACCATAAAGCGGTCTTTTTCTCAATACCGGAGGCGGCGATTTTACGGAATTTTTATTTTGCCGGGGCGTCCGGCCGCGCCGTTCCCCACTCCGAGGTCCGGGGCCGCCGCCGGATCGGCGTCCGTTTTTCATCAAAAAACTCCGGCCTGCGAGAGCAGGCCGGAGTCCGATCCGGAAAACCGGGCATTTTTTAAGCGAAAAGCGGCGGGCGCCAACACCCGCCCCGGGGCTTACTCCCCGGACAGCGGCACAGCGCCCGCGGTCAGCGCGTCCCACATGGCGTCGCCGGCGGCGTAGTACGAATTATCCTCCTGCCAGTTGCCGCGGCGGGCGACGTAAACGTCGGCCAACAGTTCCTGGCTGCTGCCGGTAATGTCGTCCACCGAGGTCAGTCCGGTATAGTCGCCCAGCTCCAGGCCGGCCAGCACCGGGCAGTCGCCCCAGCGGTAGACCATATTCTGCCAGTCCTCGGCCCCGTCAGCGGGCAGCGTGCCGTCCAGGTACTGCAGCGCGCCGGTCTGCCGCTGGAAGCCCTCCGGGTCCTGCAGCAGGAAGATATAGCAGCCGTCCTCCAGCGCCAGGTCCCCTTCCAGCCGGGTGAGCATCGCCATGCGGTAGGTGGGGTCGGTCTCGTCGTCCGCGGGCGGGTTGAAATCATAGCTGAACTGCTCAAGCTCCACCAGCACCTGGCCGTCGCCGTTCAGGTCGGCGCCGTAGGCGGTCAGCTGCTGTTCCAGCGCGCTGACGGTGTCGGCAGGCAGATCTCCCATACCCACCCAGCCAATGTGGTAGTCGGCCACGGGCCGGCCGAAAATGTCGTACAGGATCCACGCGGCGGCTGCCGCCAGCAGCACCCCCGCGATCACGAACCATTTGTGGTAATACCACCAGTTGTCGGCCTTTTCCCGCCGGGTATACTCCCGGGGGGGCGTCGGCTCGGTATTGTATTCTTCTGTGCTGGATTTGGTCACCCAGGCCATCGGCTGCACCTCTCTTGCGGCCGGGGCGGACCGCCCCGGATTTTTTGTCGTTTTCTATCATACCACAGCCGCCGGCAAAAGTCACCGGGCGCGGCCAGGTTTCACATTCGCCGGGGCGGCCGGGGCGCCAGCTCTTCCAGGCGGCGGGGTGCCGTGTAAAACCGGCGGTACGGGTTGGACGGCAGCGGCGGGACCGCCCGCCCCTGCCTGCCGCCGCGGCGGCGCGCAGCCAGCGCGGCCAGCGCCAGCAGGGCGGCCCCTGCCGCCGCAATCCCCCACAGCGCTTTGCGGTGCCGCATCCTCTTCCCCCTTCCATCGTGTTTTTCTGATTATACACGTCCGTGCGTCCAGGCGCAAGCCAAACCGGCGTCCGCGCTTGCAAGCGGCCGTCAAACCCGTTATGATAGAGAGAGACAGGACATTTCCCCACAAGAAAGCAGGTGCCAACGCTTATGGAAAAACGATCCTTCTTTCTGCTGCGCGAGACCGAGGAGTTCATGCGCGGCGAGCTGGACAACGTGACGGTCGCCGAATCGCACATCCTGCTGGACGTGGTACAGGGCGGCTATGTGCCGTACGGCTGCTACACCAGCCCGCCCATCCCGCTGCCCGCCTTTGACGCGCTGCGCCCCAGCTGGAACGCCTTTGCCCCGCCGGGCACCGCCGTGGAGGTGCAGGCCCGGGTGATGGTGGACGGCAACTGGACCGCCTGGTCCAGCTTTGGCCGGTGGAGCCCCTTTCTGCACCGGGAAGGCGCGCGGCCGCTGACCCGCGGGCCGCTGAACCTGACGGCCGACCAGCTGGCGCTGGACTCCAAGGTGGCCACCCAGGCGCAGCTGCGCATCTACCTGTACACCAAGGACGAAAAGCAAACCCCCCGGGTGGCGCTGCTGGGCGCCAGCGTGCGCGTGGTGGACGTGATCCCCGGCGGCGGCCGGCCGGTCAACGCCAGCCTGCGGCTGCCGCCCTACGCGGTGGCGCGGCGCGCGCCCGCCCTGCAGCCGCAGATGGACCTGGCCTGCAGCATCGCCAGCCTGACCAACCGCTGGGGGGCGGATATCCTGCCCGAGGAACTGGCCATGGCCATACGGGACTGGCAGGGCGCGCCCAACCTGTGCTTTGGCGCGGCTGCCGCAGGCTGCTGGGGCTTCCCCGCCTGGGTGCGCTGGGCGGACCTGGGCGCGCTGCGCGAGGAACTGCGCGCCGGCTGCGGCGTGGTGGTGGAGCTGGAAAGCACCCCCACCCAGCAGCAGGCCGGGCTGCCGGAACGGCGGTACGCGGCGCTGCGCGGCTTTGCTTCCCTGGACGGCCAGCCCCACGCGCTGCTCAACGATCCCTATGCCGCCGACACCGACTTTGAGACCGAGGTCAGCATGCCGCTGGACGACTTTCTGGTGGCGTGGACCAACGTGGCGCTCTGCCTGCGGCAGCGCAGGCGCATCCCCATGCAGGGCCGCCCGGCGCGGGCCAGCGTGTGGCTGCGCCCGGCCGGCAAGGACCTGCCCGGCATCTACCGCATGACGCTGGCGGGCGAAGAACGACTGCTGCCGGACGATTTCTGCGGCAGTTTTGACCTACCCACCGGCGTGCTGGCCTGGACTGCGCCGGAGGAACGCCCCCACGCCACCACCGCCCACAAGCTGTTCCATTTTGTCCAGCCGGTTTCGGGCGGGGTCCAGCTGCCCGCGGCGGACGGCCAGTACGTCAAATATACCGTTTACGCCATCGACGCCGCCGGCAGCATGCTGGTGGGCGATGTGACCGTGTGAACAACCCTGCCCGCATCAAATACGCCCTGCTCCCGGCTGAACAGCCAAAAAGCAGGGCGTATTTTTGTGCATTGTGCCGCCGGCGCTCAGTAGATCAGCTGGCGGTAAATTTTGTCGTTCGCCGTCTTGTCCCTCGCCGCGACGGCCCGGATGCAGGCGTCCATCGAGGCGGCCACATCGTCCATCGAGCGCCAGGTCTCGGCGCCGGCGCGCAGATGCTCGTCCAGCAGCGGCCCCACCTCGGTGTGGGCGCAGGCGCCCTCGATCAGATAGGCGCCGGGCTGGGCCGGGCGGACGTCCGGGCTGTAACCGTCCTCGGTGGAAAAGCTGGCCATCTGGAAACCGCCCTTGCGGCCGCGGCCGCCCACCAGGAAGCGCACCCCCAGCGGCATCGTCTCGATCTCCTTCATGCGGGCGCACAGCACCTTGACGATCTTCTCAAAGGTCAGATACTGGACGTTGTACTCGTCCAGCGAATTGACCGCGCGCACGGCGGCCAGCGTATCGCCGGCAAAACCGACGCAGACATTGCGGTTGACCTTGCGCAGCTTGGGCAGTTCCTCGGTCAGGATGTTGGGTCTGCCCGGAACGGCAGGCTCCTCCACCATACGGCCGTCGCTGGCCATGGCGCAGAAATTTTCGCCGCAAACGGCCAGGATCACGCTCATGGGGTGTCTTCCTCTCTTGGTATGGATTCTGTGCGGCAAAGGGCGGCCGAAAGGGCGTCTGCCCGCAGACCCGCCTTCTGCCGCGCGGGGTTTATTCCTCGTCCAGGGCGTCGCGGTAGGCGCCGTCCATGCGTCCGCCGCCCGCGCCGAACATCTCGCGGCCCAGCAGGCCGTTTTCGCGGCGGGCCTCCTCCACCAGCTCGCTGATCAGGTCCTTGACGCGCTGGCTGTCCTTGACGTTTTTCAGCGTCAGGATGCTGTCGGACGCGTCCTTGGTGCGCAGGATGATGGTGCCGGTGCCGCAGATGCGGTTGATCAGCGTGCGCTTGAGCGAGATGTCCAGCACACGGTAGATCATGCACTCGTTTTCTTCCCGGTTCAAAATGCCCTTCCGGCAATAGATCCGGCCGTTGGCGATGCGGTAAACGTCAAAAGTCCAGGGGAACCACAGGATGTGGCGGCGGTCGGTCCACAGGGTCTCGTGTCCGCTTTGTTCCATGATAAAATGCCTCCTGTCTGGCGGGACGGCGCAGGCGCGGCGGGCGTTGGCCCCGCCGTGCGTCCCGGCCCCGCGGTCGGGCGCGCCCGCTTTTGCAGGCGGCCTGGGGATCGGGGCAGGTCTTCGGCCCGCCCCGGCATGGCTTTACTATACCACAGTTCCGCGCCGCCGGCAAGAGACGCAAAACCGCCCGGCGCAGCCGCATGGGCCGCGCCGGGCGGAGACCCGTCAGGGAAAAGGCAATGTTACTTGGAGACCTTGAGCATATCGGCGCCCGGCTCCACATCGCCGGAAGCGACCAGCTCCACGTCGGCGTAATCGTCGGTGTTGGTCACCACCGTGATGACGACAGCGGGATGGCCGGCGGCCTTGATCTTGTCCAGATCCATGGTCAGCAGCAGCTGGCCTTTGGTGATCCGGTCGCCCATCTTGACATTGGCCTTGAAGCCGTCGCCCTTCATCTCGACGGTATCGACGCCCACATGGATCAGGATCTCGACGCCGCTGGCAGCCTGGATGCCCAGCGCGTGCAGCGTATCCGGCGCCTGGGTGATGGTGCCGTCGCAGGGGGCGTAGACCTCGCCCACCGCCGGGTCGATGCCGCAGCATTTGCCCAGGATGCCCTGCGCAAACACGTCATCGGGGATGGACTCCATCGGAACGACGGTGCCCTTGGCGTCGGCCGCGACCATGAACGGCCAGGTGACCGGAGCGGGCGCGGGCTCGGCTTTCTTTTTGAACATGTCAAAGAATCCCATTGTCATTCTCTCCTTCTGTTTCTGTCGCCGCCCCGGCAGGCGTCCCGCCGGGGGTATCGTGCGTATTTCTATTATAGCTTGCAGCAGCACCAAAAATCAATGCCGCACAGCAACAATTCATGCTTCCTTTTCAGAAGCGGCGGCCCGGATGGCGCGCACGGCGTCCCAGGTCATGGCGGACATCTCCTCGGGGGTCTGGGCGCGGCCGTTCTGCAGCCAGGCCACGATGCTGCCCACACAGCCGTTGACCGCAAAGCTGGTCAGATAGCACTGGCGGGCGGTCTCCTGCCCGGGCTCGACAAAATGGCCGATCACCCGCTTTTCCAGCATCTCGCGGATGCGCATGACAAAGGCGGCGTCCCCGTTGGGACCCATCAGCGCGCCGCAAAGCGCCTCGTTCTCGTTCAGGTACACAAACAGCGTGTGCAGGGCGTCGGGCGGGGTCTGGCTTTGCAGGCTGGGAAGGATCGCGCCCATCAGCGCGTCAAGCCCCTCCAGCTGGTCCTGTTCGATCTGGGCCAGCAGGTCGTAAATATCGGTATAATGGAAATAAAATGTTCCCCGGCTGACCTTGGCCAGCGTGGTCAACTCCCGCACGGTGATCTCCCGCACGGGCTTTTGTGCAAGCAGGGCGATCAGGGCGTCGCTTAAACGGCGCTTTGTCATGCGTACGCTGCGGTTGGCATCCCCTTTTGCATTCATGGCGTCGTCCACCTTTCGCCGCACCAGGGCTGGTGCTTGGTTTCGGGGTGTTTCTGATCTGTCAAAAATGCGTGTCTGCGGGCCATTTCAGAGACACCCTGGAGCGGCGCCGCCGGACCAAATCGCCGACCCGGCCCCGGCGGCTGTGCTTTTTGTTAATATAAGTGTAAATTGCCCGCAAAGAAATGTCAAGAATTTATGAATAATTTGCACAATTTATCTTATTTTCGTCTATATTTTTGTGTCGAATCCGCCCCAAATTTCGGCATCCAAGGGCAAAACCCGCGCCGCACAGTCCATTTTCAAATATCGTGAACGACTTCGACGCCACCGCCCCGGATATGCTATAATGCAAAAAAACAGCGCGCGCCGCAGCGGTGCAAAACCGCCGGGGCACGCGCCGCAAAGCGCAGGCAACACAAGAAAACAAAGGCTCCGCAGGAACTGCGCAGCATCGCAAAACCGCCGAAAACCGGCAGCTGCAAGGCAGAAGGGCGCGGCGTACCTGGTGCATGGCATGCCACGACCCCGCGGCAGACGCCGCTTTTCCGCCAGATCTTTGCGGCTTTGTTTTCTTTTGCAACCGCGCAGACCCGGGAGGGATTTTTATGCAGATCGACCGCCGGCGGGCGCAGGCCGCCTTCGCCGCCTATACCGCCCGCTACAACGCCAGCGATCCCAAGGTAAAACTGAAGATCGACCACACCTACCGCGTGGCGGGCCTGTGCGCCCGCATTGCCGCCAGCGAGGGCATGCCGCCGGCCGATGCGGACCTGGCCTGGCTGTGCGGCCTGCTGCACGACGTGGGCCGGTTTGAGCAGCTGCGCCGGTACGGCACCTTCAACGACGCCGTGTCCATCGACCATGCGGACTGCAGCGCCCGCCTGCTGTTTGACCAGGGCCGGATCCGCGATTATACCGACGACGACAGCCAGGACGCCCTGCTGCGCGCCGCGGTGGCCCTGCACAGCGCCTACCGCCTGCCCGACAGTCTGGACGGGCGGACGCTTTTGTACTGCAACATCCTGCGGGACGCCGACAAGATCGACATTCTGCGGGTCAATGTGGAAACGCCGCTGGAGGAGATCTACAACGTGTCCACCCGGGAGCTGCGCAGCGCCGCCGTCACGCCGGAGGTGGAGGCCGCCTTTTACGGCCACCATGCGGTATTGCGGACGCTGAAACGCACCCCCGCCGACAACGTGGTGGGGCATATGTCGCTGGTGTACGAGCTGGTCTTTGCCGAAAGCCTGCGCATCATGCGGGAGCAGGGCTGGCTGGAAAAGCTGATGGACTTTTCCACCGGGAATCCCGATACCGCCCGCCGGTTTTCCGCCATGCGGGAGCACCTGCGCGGCTGGCTGGACGCCCGGCTGCAGGGCTGATCCGCCGGCAGCCGGCGCGTTATTTTGCCGCCGGGTCCTTGTGGGGCAGCGCCGCATAGCCCCGGTCGACGGTGATCTCGCAGCGGCAGCGCGGATAGCGGGCTTTCACCTTTTCGGCCAGCCGCCGCCCGATCTCGCCGTCGTCCAGGGGCAGGTCGGGCGGGGCGGCGCAGTCAAAGCTGAACACCGCCGCGCCGCCGTCCTCGCCGGGCATGACGCACAGGTCGTGGATGGTCAGCGCAGGGTCGACGGCGCGGGCCTGGGCGGCCACCCATTCGCGGAAGCGCCCGGCCGCCGTGTCCACGTCCGCCACCGGGTCCATGTGCACCACCAGATTCAGGCCGAGATCCCGCAAAAAGTCCCGCTCGATGGTATCGACGACGGCATGGCTCTGCAGCGGGTCCCCCGCCGCCGACATTTCCACATGGACGCTGGCAAACTGCCGCCCGGGGCCATAGTCATGGATCAGCAGGTCGTGGGTGCCGATGACGCCGGGATAGCCGAGGATCTTTTGCCGGATGGCTTCCACCTCCGCCGGCTCCGGCGCACGGCCCAGCAGCGGGTCCAGCGTGCTGCGCACCAGCGCAAAGCCGCTGTACAGGATAAACACCGCGACGCCCAGGCCCACAAAGCCGTCCAGCTCCTTCCCGGTCGCGCGGGAAAGCAGCGCCCCGGCCAGCACGCAGCCGGTGGCCAGCACGTCGTTGCGGCTGTCGGCCGCGGCGGCGGTCAGGGTATCGGAGCCGATGCGGCGCCCGGTGCGGCGGTAGAACGCCGCCATGCAGGCCTTGACCGCGATGGACAAAAGCAGGATGCCCGCGGTGAGCCAGGTGAAATCCACCGGTTCCGGGGCCGCGATGCGTCCGATGCTGGAGCGCAGCAGCTCGATGCCCACCGCCAGGATCAGCACCGAGACGCACAGCCCGGCCAGATACTCGTACCGGCCATGGCCGTAGGGGTGTTCCGGGTCGGCGGGCTTTTCGCCCAGTTTGAAGCCCAGCAGGCTGATCAGGCTGCTGGAAGCGTCGGACAGGTTGTTGAACGCGTCCGCCGCCACCGAGAGCGACCCGGACAGCAGCCCGGCCGCCAGCTTGACGGCAAACAGCGCCAGGTTGCAGCCGATCCCGATGCGGCTGGCCCGTTTGCCCGCAGCGGCGCGGGACGCCGCTTCCGATTGCTGCATGCAGGCACCTTCTTTCCGATGGAATATGATAAAAACGAAGGATCCGAAGAGAGACGTTCGGGATCCCGGCGGACGGATGCGCCGCCGGAAGCCCGACAGGACTCTGTGATAAGATATGCCAAAACCACACCCGCCGGGCAGCTGCGTCCGGTACGGATGTGGTTTTTGGCTTCCTTTAGGGTATGTGCAGGGACTCAGCCCTCAACGCTTTCTGTCGAAGCGCCGCTGTCATCTGCCGGATCATCGGTAGGCGAGGGCGCAGGTTCCGCCGTAGGCGCAGGAGTCGGCTCCGGCGTAGGCTCCGGGGTAGGTACAGGAGTCGGCTCCGGCGTGGGGGTCGGCTCCGGGGTAAGCGTTGGGGTGGGTTCCGGCGTGGGCGACGGGGTAGGCTCCGGCGTCGGGGCAGGCGTGGGAGACGGCGTGGGGGAGGGCGTGGGCGTTGCCTCCACCGGGGTCTCGGTCGGCTCCGGCGTGGGGGTCGCCTCCGGCTCCTCTGCCAACGAGCTGGACGGCGCGCTGTAACTGCTGGACGCCACCACCGAGCTGGCGGTCTGCGCCGAAACGTCCCGGTCGCCGGTATGCTCGGGGATGCTGGTCAGCGCGGGACGGTCGTCCTCGGTGATATAGCTGTGGGTGCGGATATACTGGAACAGCGCATCCATGGCGCTGCTGGTCAGGTGGATGCCGTCGGACTCCACATACCCGCTGCGGGCGTAGCCGTCCGTCCCCTTCAGAGCCTCGGCGCTGTTCAGGAACTTCCAGCCGTTGGTCTCGCACATGGCCACGATGGCCTGGTTGTATTCATCCAGCTGCGCCTGGTCCAGGCTGGAGTTGATATGGCTGCGGCCGATGGGCGGCACCGAATTGACGATGACGTCCACGCTGGGGTAAGCGTCCTGCACCGCCTGGATGCCGGCCTCGTAATTTTCGATAAAGGTATCCACGTCGGTGCCGGCGTCGTTGGTGCCAAAGGTGATGATGACGCGCTCGGGCTGCATCAGGGCCACGGCCTCCGGCATGGTCATATAGCCGGAATACCCGGCAAACTGGGCGCAGGCGTAATCCTCCAGCTGGCGCGCCGACATCCCCACCGAGCCGATGGCGTTGTCGTAGCTGCAATAGTCAAACAGGCGGTACATCCGCGCCGTGTTGGAGTCGCCCAAAAACAGCGTGCTGTCGATGTAGTCCTGGCCCGCGTCCTCGGTCTCCGCCAGCACGGTGGAGCCGTATTCCGAAGCGTCGATGGAGTTGGCGGACTGGTCGTAGTCCCCACCGCTGACCACCGAACTGTCGCCGCTGCCGCCCTGGTCGTCCGCGGTGGGGCGGACGATCACAAACGCTGCAATGACCGTGATCAGCAGCGCGGCGCTGCAAAGGGCCAGCACAAAAAACATCCGGCCGCGCTCGTCCATCCGCTGCCAGAAATTGCCGCCTTTTGATCCGCGGGATTTCCTGTTTGCCATACCGTTTCCTTTCCGGGCCGCGCCATCCCGGCCCCGCCCGGGGGCAGGCGGCCGATACGACCCGCTAAAGTGCATTTGAAATGTACAGCAACCATTGTACACCCTTTTGGGCAAAAGCGCCAGCCCTCAGCCGTTTTTTCGTGCTTTGTGCCGAAAAACGGCCGCCTGGCTGCGGATTTTTCCAGCGTATGCCGGGGGATGGGGTCAGCGGGCCGGGTGCGCGCCGGGCAAAAGCCGGGCTTTTTTCAGCGCCGGGTACAATACCAGGTACAGCCCCACCGCGCAGGCCGTGGACAGCAGCGAGTTGACCAGCGTGACGCCGCTGGAGATCCCCGCCATGGCGCTTGCCAGCTCCACCGTCTGGCCAAACAGATACCGGTTGCGGAAATACCCCAGGAAGGGGTCGGTGAACACGTTGACAAACAGGCCGCTGAAGGCGCTGACCGTGACCGCCGTAAGATATTTTGCGCGGCCGGCATGGCGTTCTTCCATCGTGTTCAGATGGAGAATTTTGTGCGCGACCGACCCGCAGACCAGGCCGATGATGAACTTGAGCACAAAGGTGGTGACGGCGTAGCCCGGGTCGCCGGCGACAATATCCGCCAGGGCCAGCCCGAACGCGCCGGCCAGGCCACCGGACACACCATCCAGCAGCAGGGCCGCCAGCACCGTAAAGGTGTTGCCCAGGTGGAACGACGATCCGCTGCCCAAAATGTTGGGAATGCGGAAAAACTCGTAAGCCACAAAGCTCAGCGCCGCCATAACGCCGATCAGGGCGATCTTACGGGTGGTAAAGTTGGTGTGGGTGAACGCGGCCAGCAGCAGGGCCAGCACCACCACGATAAACAGCAAAAGCCACAAAACGGACGTGGATACAGCCATGGAACATCCCTCTCGATCCGGCGGCGCTGCGCAGGGAAGGTCAGACCCCCGTCCCGCGGCGGCCCACCGCCAAAAATGGATCCCCTGCGCCGCTTGACAAGCGCCCCGGCGAGGGGTATGCTCCCATTATAGCCGCATCTGGCCTGTTCAAAATATCCAGAATACAACTTTTTTATCAGGCCAGTTTTCTCATTTTTCCCGGAGGCCTTTCTTATGATCACGCTCCATCCCGAGTCCGCCACGCCGCTGTACGAGCAGCTCTACCGCGCCCTTGCGGCCGACATCCAAAACGGCGCGCTCCCCCCGGGCAAGCCGCTGCCGGGGCGGCGCAGCATGGCGGCGCGGCTGGGCGTCAGCGTCAGCACGGTGGACACCGCCTACCAGATGCTGGCCGCCGAGGGCCTGGCCGAAAGCCGCCCCCGCCGCGGTTTCTTTGTGCAGGAGACCGGCGGCATGCTGCAAAGCGGCGCTCCCCGCGCCGCCGCAGCCGCCCCCGCGCCGCCGCAGCCCGCCCCCGCGTACCGGTATGATCTTTCGACCACCGGCATCGACACCGCGCTGTTCCCCGCCCGCAGCTGGGGGCGCATCCAACGCGACCTTTTGTACAACAGCCCCCAGCTGCTGCAGCGGGGCGAGGCCCAGGGCGACGCCGAGCTGCGCGCCGCCATCGCCGACTATCTGGGCGCTTACCGGGGGGTGCGCTGCACGCCGGAACAGGTCGTGGTGGGCGCCGGTATCGAATACCTGCTGGGCTGCCTGGCCCATCTGTTTGCCGGCGGCGCCGCGGCGGTGGAAAACCCCGGCTATTCCCGCGCGCGGGCAGTGCTGCAAAACAGCGGCATCCCCTGCCGCCCCGCCCACATCGACAAAAGCGGGCTGTCGGTGCAGTCGCTGGCCGGGACCGGGGCAAACCTGTGCTACATCACGCCCAGCCACCACTTTCCCACCGGCGTGACGATGCCCGCCCCCCGCCGCGCCCAGCTGCTGGCCTGGGCGCGCGAAGCGCCGGGGCGGTATATCCTGGAGGACGACTACGACTCGGAGTTCCGGTTCGACATCCGGCCGCTGCCCAGCCTGCAGGGCATAGCAGGTCCGGACGGTCCGGTGGTCTACCTGACCACCTTTTCCAAAAGCCTGGCGCCGGGGATCCGCATCGCCTGCATGGTCCTGCCCGGGCCGCTGCTGCAGCGTTACCGGCAGGATTTTGCGCTCTACTCCAACACCGTCAGCCGGTTTGAGCAGCAGACGCTGAGCCGGTTCATGACCGGCGGCTATTTTACGCGGCATCTGGCCCGGATGCGGCTGGCCTACAAAAAACGGATGGAACGCCTGACCGCCGCCCTGACCGCCGCCCTGGGGCCGGGGCTGGCCATCCGCGGCCGCCATTCCGGGCTGCACCTGCTGCTGACGCTGCCCGGCGCGGGCGGCGAAGCCCGGATGGTCGCGGCCGCGGCGCAGGCCGGCGTGCGCCTGCACGGGCTGAGCGAATACTATTGGGCCCGGCCGGAGCTTTGCCCCGCCGACACGGTGGTGGCCGGCTATGCCGCCCTGCCGGACGACCAGATCGACGGCGCCGCCGCCGCGCTGGCCGCCGCCTGGCTGCCGGGCGCTCAGTCCAGCAGTTCCCGCGCCTGCTCGACGCCGCCGCCGTCCAGAAGGTAACCGGCCGGCGTCTCGGCGCCCGAAAGCACGGTGTATTCCACCGTCGTCTCGGTGCGGTCCGCCAGATACGCCAGCGTCTGCCCGATCTCCTGCAGGTCCTGGGCGGTCAGGTCGGTCAGCGTCCTGGCCGACTGCTCCCGGGCCGCGTCCACCAGCAGCGACAGCCGGGCGGGGTTCTGCCGCAGGTAGGCCGACCACACCGCCGCCCGCAGCGAAGCCGCGTTCCGGACCGTCATGCCGGGGCGCAGCGTCTGCAGGAACGTTTCGGTATCGGCCGGGGTCAGCTCGGCCACATGGTCCTCGCCGTAGCCCAGCTCGCGGCGGCGCTCCAGCGAAAGCACCGCCGCCGTGTCAAAGGTGGCCGTGGCGTCGCCGCCGATCAGCTCGGCATAGGTATCGGGCGTGGCGGCAAAATAGGCGTCCGGTCCGGTCTCCAGCGTGGAAGCCAGCAGCTGCGCGGCGCGGGCCGGGCCGGCCGTCAGGTAGCAGTCGGCCAGCGTCGTGCTGCCCTGGGGCGCGTCCACCTGCGTCTGACCCGGCACCGCGCAAAAGGTGATGGTGCGCGCCGGGGCGTCGATGCGCAGCAGCAGAAATTCCGGCGTTTCGTTCTGCACTGCCAGCAGGATGCGGTGGGTATTCTGCGCGCCGGCGTCCACGCCCACCTCGCCCCGGCCGGCGGCGGCCGCCAGTTCCAACTGGGCCTGGCGCTGCCGCTGGCCCGAAAAGAACAGCACCGCGGCAGACATGGGCACCAGCACCAGCAGCGTCAAAAAGAGGCTGCGCCAAAAAAGTCCTTTGCGCGAACGCATAAAAACCATCCTTTCTTCCCCATACTGGATAGTGACCGGCCGGTGGGCCGCCCACAATTGCAGTGTGGCCCCAAACCGGGCAGGCTATACGACGGGGCTGTACAAAACGGGCAGCCCGGGGTGAAAGGAGAAACAGACAATGTACCACGAACCGTTTGGCCCCCACGGGGCTGAGGAAGAACACAGCGATTTCTGGACCGACATTCCGGAGGGCAGCGACATGATGCCCGGCGTGATGCCGGGGATGATGCCCGGCGGCGTGCCCGGCATGATGGCGGACGACCTGTACCCCACCGGTCACCACGCCGTCCAGCAGGACGAATACGGCACCGGCATTGACCCGCACGGCCCGGACACCAACGGCCCCGCCATGCCCGGGGACGCGCCGGAGCAGATGCCGGAGATCCGCGCCCAGGCCGGCGATGACGCGCAGGGCCAAAACGGCGCGGCGGATGTGGTCGGCAATTTTGAGCCGGGCAGCGAGGAGCGCCTGGGCGTCCAGGACGATCTGCCGGAAGCCCAGGACACCGAGTACGCCGGCGACGACCTGACCGACGGTCAAGACGGGGACCTCCTCCGCTGACCGCCACAGGCAACGCCCGGCCGCAGCAAAAACCGCGCTGCCGTTTTGGCGGAGCGCGCACAAGGAACCTTTGCCGCAAAACCTGACAAAAAACAGGCCGTTGGCTGTGTTGCCGCCGCCTGGCGTCCACAAAGGACGCCGGCGTTCCGGCGCCCTGCCGCCGGCCTGTTTTTGCGATTTTTCGGTACTTTGCAGTTTTGCCTTCTGCGCGGCAAAACCACAGCTTCCTTGCGCTTGCTCCGTGTTACAGCAGCGCGGTTTTTGTATTTCAGCAGGAAAAACGGGCCGGCTCAGGACCTGTGGCTGTGGAAAATCAGCCAGGCGGCCAGGCAGGCGGCTGCCAGCGCCGCCAGCAAAAGCGGCAGGCCGTACAGCGCCAGCAAGATCTCCAGCGCGCCGGCCTCGCCCGTCACGGCGGCGCCGGTGACAAAAACGGTGGTGGGCCCGTCCGCGCCGCCGATGATGCCGACGCCGGGCTCCATCAGCGAGAGCCAGGCAAGCTGCGCCCCGGGGCTGAACAGAAAAGCGATCCCCGCCAGCACCGCCAGCACGATGGCGGCCGTGCGGGCGATGCGCTGGCGGCGGTACCAGACGGCCGCGTCGGTATCGGCAAAGGAGGCGTTGAATTCAGCGGCGACCTTTTCCGGGCTGCCCATGGCGGCCTGGATCTGCTCCGGCGTCTGGCCGGCCTCCTCCTTGGCGGCGATGTCCGCCATCAGGTCGGTGCGGATGCGCCGTTTGGTTTTGTCCGTCGCCCGGATGCGGCGCAAAATCTGCCGGACGTACTGTTTTTGGGTCATGCTCTATCCCTCCAGGATCGTGTCGATGCAGGACTTGTAGCCCTGCCAGAATTCTTTCCGCCGCGCCAGAGCGGCGCGGCCGGCGTCGGTGATGCGGTAATACTTTTTGGCCCGGCCGCCGGGCGGCGCTTCCACCTCGCTGGCAACAAGGCCCGCGTCCTCCAGCCGGTACAGCACCGGGTAGAGGGTGCCTTCCCGGATGCCGGAAAACAGCGGCGCGCCGCTGCGGTTCAGCTGCTGGATGATCTCGTACCCGTAGGTACGCCCCCGGGCGACAAGCGCCAGCAGCACCATCTCCAATGCGCCTTTTTTAAACTGCTGCTCAAATTTTTCGTCCAAACGGCCGCCCCCTTCCTCTCCCCCGCCCGCACCGCCGGAAAGGCGTTGGGGACAGGGGATCCGCACAATACTTTGTAATACAAAGTATACAAGGCGTCCCCCGTCCTGTCAAGGGTCGGACGGCCGGCCGCCCGCACCGCAGCCACAGGCCGCCCCCCGCCGTATAGGCGGGATCCCGGAAAAAGCCGATGGTCCCGCAAAGACGGCAGCTCGCCGCAGCCGCGCGGAAAGCCGGCTGCCGCAGGCAGGCTCCGCAGCAGCGGCCGCTTTTTTGTCCGGGTCCTGCGGCTGCGGTCCCCGCCGGCGCCGCGCAGGGTTCCGGATGTTTGACAGATTTTTCCAAAAACAGGAGGAGCAGAATTTATGGCTTTTTTCAGGTTAGCTATTGACAACATGCAGTTAGCTATGGTAAACTATGCATGTCGAAAGGGAACTCCGCTTCCCGGAGCGACGCCATCCTCCCCGCCAACTCCCATCTCCTGATGAAAGCATATACAGCAACACAAAAGGCACGCTGCTTGCCCGCAGCGTGCCTTTTGTGTTGCTGTGCACCGCGCCGCCCGCAGATCCGCCGCGCGGCCCCGCAGAATCGTGCGCCGGCTTTGCGCGGGAGGCATGCAAAGCAGACAAAACAGGGCAACGCCCTCCCCGCTGACGGGGAGGGCGCTGCCCTTGCCTGCCGGGGCGTCCCGGGTCAGGTCTTGTTTTCGTGCGTCGAGTGGCAGAGCCCCGCGCCGGGGCAACCGGAACAGCCGCCCCCGCAGCTGCAGCTTCCGCCCTTGTGGTGGACGCGGTTGTAGATGCCCCTGCCGATGATATACGCCACCACGCCAAAGATCAGCAGCGATAAAATGATGGTCGCAGCCATAACGGAACTCCTTTCCTTTTTGTGGAAAAATCTGTCAGCGATCCGCTTATTTTGCGGAGGCAGACGCCATACGGGAAGCCTTCAGGCTGCCGCCGGTTTTGTCCTCGTAGGGGTTCTTGCGCAGCAGCAGGTAGAGCAGGCCGACCAGCACGGCCAGCGCCACGATGGTACCCAGGCCGAAACTGACCTCGCCGGTGATAAGGCCGCCGATCTGGTAGACCATCAGCGAAGCGGCGTAGGCGAACACGCACATATAACCGATGGCAAAGGCGGTCCACTTGCCGTTGTTCATCTCCCGCTTGATGGCGCCCATGGCCGCAAAGCAGGGGGCGCACAGCAGGTTGAAGATCATAAAGCTGTAAGCGGTCAGCGCGGTAAAGTGGGCGGGGATCAGGCCCCAGATCTCCTGCCCTTCCTCCGAGATCTCGCCGGCATAGCCGAACAGCACCGCGAAGGTGGAGACAACGTTTTCCTTGGCGATCAGGCCGGTGACGGTGGCGACGGTGGCCTGCCAGGTGCCGAAGCCCAGCGGGGCGAAGATAAAGCTGACCGCGCCGCCGATGGCGGCCAGCAGGCTGGTGTTGTTATCCTCCACCATGCCAAAGGCGCCGTCGGTGAAGCCGAAGCCCTGCAGGAACCACAGCACAACGGTGGATGCCAGGATGACGGTGCCGGCCCGCTTGATGAAGGACCAGCCGCGCTCCCAGGTGGCGCGCAGCACGTTGCCCCAGGCGGGAACATGGTAGGCGGGCAGCTCCATGACAAAGGGCGCCGGGTCGCCGGCAAACAGTTTGGTCTTTTTCAGGATGATACCGGAGAGGATGATGGCCGCCACGCCGATGAAGTAGGCGGACACCGCCACCAGGCCGCTGCCGCCAAAAATCGCGCCGGCAAACAGGCCGATGATGGGCATTTTTGCGCCGCAGGGGATGAAGCAGGTGGTCATGATGGTCATCTTGCGGTCACGGTCATTCTCGATGGTGCGGGAGGCCATGACGCCGGGCACGCCGCAGCCGGTGCCCACCAGCATGGGGATAAAGCTCTTGCCGGACAGGCCGAACTTGCGGAAGATCCGGTCCATGATAAAGGCGATACGGGACATATAGCCCACATCCTCCAGGATGGACAGCAGGAAGAACAGCACCAGCATCTGGGGCACAAAGCCCAGCACCGCGCCCACGCCGGCCACGATGCCGTCGTTGATCAGACCCACCAGCCAGTCGGCGCAGCCGACAGAGACCAGGAAGCCCTCCACGGCCGGGGGAATGATCTCGCCGAACAGAACGTCGTTGACCCAGTCGGTGGCCATGGTGCCGATGGAGACGGGGGTTCCGCCCATGGCGATGGTGTAGACCAGGAACATGACCAGTGCAAAGATGGGCAGCGCGGCGATGCGGTTGGTGACCACCCGGTCGATCTTGTCGGAGGTGGTCAGCGCATGGACGGCCCGCTTTTTGCTGACCGACTTGGCCACCACGCCGGCGATGTAGGTGTAGCGCTGGTTGGTGATGATGCTCTCGGCGGCGTCGTCCAGCTCCTTCTCGCAGTCGGCAATGTGCTCGTCGATGTGCTTGACCAGCGCGGCGGGCAGAGCCAGCTGCTGCTGCACCTTCTCGTCCCGCTCAAACAGCTTGATGGCGTACCAGCGCAGCAGCCCGGCGTCCACCTTGTCCGAGATGGACTCCTCGATGTGGGCGACGGCGTGCTCGACGCTGCCGGTAAAGACGTGGGGCAGCTCGGCGGTGCGGGGCTGGCCGGCCAGGCGGATGGCGGCCTCGGCGGCTTCCAGGCAGCCCTCGCCCTTCAGCGCGCTGATGGTGTGGACCTCGCAGCCCAGGGCGGCGCCCAGCTTTTTGATGTCGATCTTGTCGCCGTTTTTGCGCACCAGGTCGATCATGTTGACCGCCATGACCACCGGGATGCCCAGCTCGATCAGCTGGGTGGTCAGGTAAAGGTTGCGTTCGATGTTGGTGCCGTCGATGATGTTCAGGATGACGTCGGGCTTCTCGGTGACCAGATAGTTCCGAGCCACCACCTCCTCCAGCGTGTAGGGGGACAGCGAGTAGATGCCCGGCAGGTCCTGGATGACCACGTCGTCGTGGCCTTTCAGCCGGCCTTCCTTTTTTTCGACGGTGACGCCCGGCCAGTTGCCCACATACTGGTTGGAGCCGGTCAGGTGGTTGAACAGGGTGGTCTTGCCGCTGTTGGGGTTGCCGGCAAGCGCAATTTTGATTGGCATGACAAATTCCTCCGTAATCCAATGCAGCTCTGCTGCGCTCAAACCAGTTCGATCATCTCGGCGTCGGCTTTGCGGACGGACAGCTCGTACCCGCGCACGGTCAGCTCCATCGGGTCGCCCAGCGGGGCCACCTTTTGCACTTTCAGCACCGTGCCCTTGGTGATGCCCATGTCCATGATGCGCCGCTTGACCGGCCCCTCGCCGTGCAGGCGCACCACGGTGACCACGTCGCCCACTTTGGCGTCTTTGAGTGTTTTCATCACAAATTCCTCCTTTTCGGATTGCCGCACGGCAGCCGCCGCGCCGGCGGTCAGATCATCACACGGTTGGCCATCTGGCGGTCCAGCGCCACGCGGCAGTCCTTGACCTGCAAAATCAGGCTGCCGCCCAGCTCGTTGACCACAGTGACCTCGCTGTCCACAACAAAGCCCAGCTCCGCCAAATGCTGGCGTACCTCGTCCCTGCCCGTGATCTTGCGGATGGTTACGGTTTCGCCCGGTTTTGCCATCGAAAGCGGCATCATAACGGGGCGCCTCCTTTCCCTGTTTCCCGTACTGCGCGCAGCCCTGCGCCGCGGCGTGCACGGGTTTCGTTCAATTTGAAGTTTACCATCGCTAATGCGTGTTGTCAATAGCTAACGGTCAATTTGGTTCGTTTCGGCTAATTTGCAAAAAGCAGCGTGCGGCAGGCAGTTTTTTTATCCATGTTGCACATGGGCAATTCTGGTTTGCATTGTGCAATCGCGCTGCCCGCGCCTGTAAAAAGCCCCCTCCCGGCAACGGGAGGGGGCTGCCGCACAGAGTTCGGCAAATTCCAACAAAAACCGGCCGCCCCTGACAGGGCGGCCGGAAATAAGTTTTTATGCGGTTTTATACGGGCGCAAAAGCCGGGCGGTCACTTGCCGGCCTTCTTCTCCTCGTCCAGGCGGTCCAGCAGGTCCCAGACGCCCAGCATGTACTGGATGCCCAGGGCGCGGTCGTACTTGCCGTAGCCGGGGCGGCAGTTGCCGGGGCCTTCCTCCCACAGCTGGCGGCCGTGGTCGGGGCGGATGTAGCCCTCAAAGCCGCAGTCATGGTAGGCGCGCAGGATCTCGATGATGCCGGTCTCGCCGCAGCAGTCGCGGTGGGCGGCCTCGCTGAAGTCGCCGTTGGGGAAGTGGTGGATGTTGCGGATGTGGGCGAACGCAATGCGGTCGCAGTGCTTGCGCACGATGTCGGCCACGTTGTTGTTGGGGTTGGCGTTCAGGCTGCCGGAGCACAGCGTCAGGCAGTTGTACGGATCATCCACCATGGTCAGGAAGCGGTCGATGGCCTCGGCGTCGGTGAGCAGACGGGGCAGGCCGAAGATGTCCCACGGGGGATCGTCCATGTGGATGGCCATTTTGACATCGCACTCACGGCAGGTGGGCATGATGGCTTCCAGGAAATACTTCAGGTTATCCCACAGTTTTTCCTTGGTAACGGGGGCGTAGGCCTTGAACAGCTCGTCCAGCTTGGCCATGCGCTCCGGCTCCCAGCCGGGGAAGGTCATGTTGTACTTCTCGGTAAAGTTCAGGATGTACTCGGCCATGGCCTTGTAGTCGTCCTGGATCATGTCCTTCTGGTAGAACAGCGCGGTGGAGCCGTCGCCCACCGGGTGGAACAGGTCGGTGCGAGTCCAGTCAAAGATGGGCATGAAGTTGTAGCAGATGACCTTGACGCCGAACTGCGACAGGTTGCGGATGCACTGCTTGTAGTTTTCGATCAGCGCGTCGCGGGTGGGCAGACCGATCTTGATGTCGTCGTGGACATTGACGCTCTCGACCACGTCGGCGTTGAAGCCGTAGGACTCGATCTGGTCGACGACCTTCTTGATCTCGTCCACTTCCCAGACTTCACCGGGCATTTTGTCGTGCAGCGCCCAGACGATGGTGGACACGCCGGGGATCTGTTTGATGTCGCCCAGCGTGATGGGGTCGTTGCCCTCGCCATACCAGCGCCATCCCATTTGCATTGGCATATTGTTTCCTCCTGTAAATGTAGTGGTGTTGGGGGTTGTATCTCACACGTCGGGAGCCGCCGGATGGGCGGTCTCCCTGCATTGGACCTCAGTTCAGCGCGTCATGCAGCGTCTTGCGCACGGCGCCGGGGCAGGCCAGCTCGGCGACAAAGTAATTCTCGATCTTGTCGGCCAGCGGGGTGGTGGTCAGATCGACGCCGAAGATGGAGGCGTTGGCCAGGATGGGCTTCAGCTGCCCGGTATAGGTCTCCGGCTTGCCCACCTCGATGCCGGCCAGCTTGGCCTGCAGGTCGTCCTTCAGCGGGTCGGCGCTGACCTCAAAGGCCTCGCCCTTGTCGTCCACGGCCAGCAGGTAGCGCAGCCAGCCCGCGATGGCCAACGGGATGGACACCAGGGTGTTCAGGTCGCGGCCGGTGGCGATGTAGCTCTTGATGGTCTCGCCAAAGCGGATGCCCACCTTCTGGGAGGTGTCGGTGGCGATGCGCTGCGGCGCGTCGGGCATGAAGGGGTTGGGCAGGCGCTGGGTGACGACCTCGTCGATGAAGGCCTTGGGGTCCAGGATCTTCGGGTCGACCACCACGGGCAGGCCCTCCTGGTAGCCCAGCCGCTTGATGAGGGCGACGATGTCCTCGTCCTTCATTTCGTCGCAAATCAGGGTGTAGCCCAGCATGCAGCCGTAAACGCTCATGGCGGTGTGCAGCGGGTTCAGGCAGGTGGTGACCTTCATGCGCTCGGTCTTGTTGACGGTGTCGCGGTCGGTCATGTAGACGCCGGCTTTTTCCAGCGGCGGGCGGCCGTTGGGGAACTTGTCCTCGACCACCAGGTACTGCGGGCGCTCGGCGTTGACAAAGGCGGCGATGAAGGTGTTCTTGCCGGTGACGATGGGGGTCATGTCCTCAATGCCGTCCTTGGCCAGGGCCTCCTCCACGATCTTGTGGGGGCGCGGGGTGATCTTGTCGATCATCGACCAGGGGAAGCTGACCTTGGTCTCGTCGCTCAGCCAGTCGATGAAATCCTGGCCCACAAAGCCCTTCTCGGCCCAGGCCTTGGCCACGGTCATCACGCTGGACTGCAGCTTCTCGCCGTTGTGGGAGCAGTTGTCCATGCTGACCACGGCCAGCGGGGTGCCGTTTGCCTTGAAACGCTCAAACAGCAGGGCGGCCACCATGCTCATGGCGTGGCGGGCATGGTCGGGGCCTTCGTCCATGTCGGCCTGGACCACCGGCATCAGGCTGCCGTCGGGACGGTAGAGGGCGTAGCCCTTCTCGGTGATGGTGAAGGAGATCATCTGCAGGCCGGGATCGGTGAAGATTTCTTTGAAACGGGCCATCATGGCGGCGTCGGAGCTGTCGGCGCGCAGGCCCTCGGCCACGCTGCCGATGATCTCGCGGCTGGTGGAGCCGTCCGGGTTCAGGGTGACCATCATGGTCAGGTTGTCAAACGGGGTGTAGATCTTGTCGATGATGTCGTAGTCGAAGGTGTCGGCGGCGATGATGCCCCTGTCGCTCAGGCCCTCGTTCAGCAGCTTCTGCTGCAAAGCGGCGATAAAGCCGCGGAAGATGTTGCCGGCGCCAAAGTGGACCCAGATGGGGTGCTCCTTGGTGGCGGCGGTCATGGCGGCGTGGTCGAACTGGGGCAGCGTGACGTTGACTGCCTGCCAGCCGGCCTTGTCCTGCAGGGATGCGGCATTCATTTTCATGGCAAGATCTCTCCTTATTCTGCAATTTTTCAGTCGGCACCGAAAACGGTTCGCTGCCGCCTGTATTCAAAGGGACGCCCCGCCCAAAGGCGGCGGGCGGCCCCCTTGTACCTGTATAACGGGCGCTGTCCGCCCTTGTACTCCCCAGTATACGACTGCATTTTCGCAACGAAAATAGATAGAATTGCGAAATTCCTTGTAAAAATTGCCCCGTCGTGGTATATATGGTATAGTACGGTTTTCGGCCGCCGCGGCAGCCGGGGACCAATCCCTTCTCAGGAAAGGAACCACAGCTTATGGGCGGCCAGTATCAGGATTTCACCTCGCGCCAGCACATGATCGCGCCGGACCTCGAGGTCTACCGTTACCGCAGCACGTATCTGAACGAAGTGGCGCTGCACCACCATGATTTCTACGAGGTCTACCTGCTTTTGCGGGGGCGGGTGGCCTACACGGTGGAAAACCGCATCTACCAGGTACGGCCGGGGGACATCATGCTCATCAGCCCGCTGGAACTGCATCAGGCGCGCATCTCCACCGACGCCGAGCCTTACGAACGCATCGTGCTGTGGGTGGCCCGCAGCTATCTGGAAAGCCTTTCAAGCGCCCGGACCAGCCTGACCCGCTGCTTTGACTCGTCCCAGCCGGGGCACAGCAACCTGCTGCGTCCGTCGCCCCAGGTCAGCAGCGATTTCCGCCGCCGGCTGGAGCTGCTGGGCTCGCTGCACGGCCGGCAGGAATACGGCAGCGACCTTTTGAGCAAATGCTGCCTGGTGGAGCTGCTGGTGGAACTGAACCGTGCCGTGGCGGAGGCCGCCGCCCA
>DWVD01000086.1 GCA_019120395.1 Candidatus Gemmiger faecigallinarum | reverse complement strand
AGATCACCGAGCTGGTCAAGGCGGGCCGCATCAAAGAGATCAGCGACATGCGCGACGAGACCGACCTGAACGGCCTCAAGCTGACCATCGACCTCAAGCGCGGCCAGGACCCGGACAAGCTGATGGCCCGGTTGTACAAGTCCACCCCGCTGGAGGACAGCTTTGCCTGCAACTTCAACCTGCTCATCGGCGGGCAGCCGCGGGTGCTGGGCGTGCGGGGCATCCTGACCGAGTGGATCGCCTTCCGGGCCGAGTGCGTCCGCCGCCGCACCTACTACGACCTGAAGGGCAAGCAGAAGCGCCTGCACCTGCTCAAGGGCCTGGCGGCTATCCTGCTGGACATTGACAAGGCCATCCGCATCGTCCGTGAGACCGAGGAGGAAGCCGAGGTGGTGCCCAACCTGATGATCGGCTTCGGCATCGACGAGGTACAGGCCGAGTATGTGGCCGAGATCAAGCTGCGCCACCTCAACCGGGAATATATCCTCAACCGCACCGCCGAAATCGAGGAGCTGGAAAAGGCCATCGCCGACCTGGAGGACATCCTCAAGCGCCCGGCCCGCATCAACAAGATTATCATGCAGGAGCTTTCCGCCGTGGCCAAAAAGTACGCAAGACCCCGCAAGAGCGAGATCCTTTACGAGGTCCCCGACGATAAAATCGAGGAGGAAGTGGAGACGGTGCCCGACTACCCGGTCACGCTGTTCTTCACGCGGGACGGTTACTTCAAAAAAATCACGCCCCAAAGCCTGCGCATGTCCGGCGAGCAGAAGCTGAAGGACGGCGACGAGCTGACCCAGACGGTGGAATCCACCAACGCGGCAGAGCTGTTGTTCTTTACCAGCCACTGTCAGGTCTACAAGTCCCGCGCCGCCGACTTTGCCGACACCAAGGCCAGCGTGCTGGGCGATTATGTTGCCAGCAAGCTGGGTATGGAGGAAGGGGAGGTGCCGGTCTACATGGCCGTCACCACCGACTACGCGGGGCATATGCTGTTCTTCTTCCAGAACGGCAAGTGCGCCAAGGTGCCTCTTTCCAGCTACGAGACCAAACAGAACCGCAAAAAGCTGCTGAAAGCATACAGCGACAAAGCGGAGCTGGCCTGCATGCTGCAGCTGACCGACGAGTGCGAGCTGGCCGTCTTTACCAACGCCAACCGCCTGCTGCTGGCCGGCAGCGCCCTCATCCCGGAAAAGACCACCCGCGACACCGCCGGCGTCAATGTGGTAACGCTGAAAAAGAACCAGAAGATCGCCCGCGTACAGCGTGCGGACGGGCTGGAACTAGCCAATCCCCACCGCTTCCGGGTGCGCAGTCTGCCCGCCGCCGGAGCCATCCTGCGCGCCGAGGACATGGCCGAACAGATGACGCTGTGACCGCGGCGCCGCCCGGCGGATGCGCTGCCGGCAGCCGGACGGGCCGCCGATGCAAAAAACTGCAGAAAATTGCCGTCCAGCGCGGCAATACCGCTTGCAATCCATCCCAAAGTATGGTAAACTGTTATCCGCATTAGAATGTGAAGGAGAGCTAACGATGAGCATTTATGAGATCGTGTTCGGCGTCATCCTGATTGCCGTTTCGCTGTTGATCATTGTGTTTACCCTCGCGCAGGAGACCAAAGGCCAGGGCCTGTCCGCCGCCATCATGGGCGACAACAGCTTTATGGCAGCTGGCCGCGAGCGCGGTCTGGACGCCAAGCTGGCCAAAGCCACCAAGATCTGCGGCGTGATTTTTTTCATTGCCACGCTGGTTGTCTGTGTGCTCAGCGCACGTTTGGGCTAAGGGGCATCAGAATGCAAACGACGGTCCGCTTTTACCGGCGGACCGTTTGTTGTGTATAGAGACACTTCGGTAAAGAATACAAAGTATAACCAATGCAGATGCGGTCCTTGTGGGCCGCCGGGGCGCAGCGCCCCATCGGAAGGGTCCTGCCGGGCGGCAGGGCGACGTCAGGGAGGAGTAACAACAATGACAGTTTTGCAGAAAAATATCCTGAAAGCCGTTTCCCGCCGGCCCCGCAGCCTGCGGGAGCTGCAGGACGAACTGAAGGTGGACGGAAACCGTCTGCGCTATACCGTTTCGGCTATGGTGGCCGACGGCACGCTGACGATGGAAAAGGGCAAATACGCCCCCGGCCTTGCCACCATCGAGAACGAGAACATGCCCGCCGCCATCCCCTGCACGCTGGTCAAGCTGGCGGCCCGTTTCGGATTTGCCAGCCGTGACGACGGCGAGGGCGACATCTTTATCCCCGGCCGCGCGCTGCACGGCGCCATGCCCAAGGACAAGATCAACGTCCGCCTGTTTGACCACCCCCGCGTGGAGGGCAGCGCCGAGGGCGAGGTGACCGAGGTCACCCAGCCCCACAATACCATCGCCGGCACCATCGTCCGCACCGAGGACGGCCGCCTGGCCCTGGAGCCGGACGGCTGCAACGGCGTCCAGCTGCTGATTCAGAAAGGCGAGGACAAGGGCGTGCGCCCCGGCGACAAGGCCGGCGCGGAACTGACCCTGCGCGGCGGCCGCCATTCTGAGCACCGGGTGGCCATCCGCCAGCGGTTCGGCTCCTCGGACATTGCGGCCGAGTGCGCCAAGGCCATCCTTTACGGCCGCGAGGTGCGCCAGGACTTCCCGAAGGAGGTGCTGGAGGAAGCCCGCGCCTTCTCCCGCGCCCGCGTCACCCAGGAGGAGATCGCCCACCGCATGGACCTGCGGGGGCTGCCCATCTTCACCATCGACTCGGCCGAGACCAAGGACATCGACGACGCCATCAGCCTGCTCAAGCTCAACGGCGGCGGCTACGAGCTGGGCGTCCACATCGCCGACGTCAGCCACTACGTCAAGCCCGGCACCGCGCTGGACAACGAGGCCTTTGAGCGCGCCACCAGCATCTACTACGCCGACAAGGTCATCCCCATGCTGCCCAAGCAGCTGTCCAACGGCATCTGCAGCCTGAACGAGGACGAGACCCGGCTTGCCTTCTCCTGCCTGATGCAGCTGGACAACGACGGCAACATCCGCCAGTACCAGTTTGTCAAGACCGTCATCCGCAGCCGCGTCAAGGGCGTGTATAAAGAGATCAACGCCCTGCTGGACGGCACCGCCGCGCCGGAACTCCAGGAAAAATACGCCGCCGTTTCCGCCCAGCTGCCGGTGATGCAGGAACTGTACGAAAAACGCCTGGCCCTGCGCAAGGCCCGCGGCGGCATGGACATCGAGTCCACCGAGGCCAAACTGGTCCTGGACGAGAAGGGCCGCTGCGTCGACATCATCGCCCGCGACCGCGGCGTTTCCGAGTGCATGATCGAGGAGTTCATGCTGCTGGCCAACCAGTGCGCGGCCAACGCCGGCCGCACCCGCAAAGCGCCCTTCGTCTACCGCATCCACGAGGCCCCCGACGCCGAGCGGATGGAAAAGCTGATGACCACCCTCAAGGCCTGCGGCGTGGACGTGCACTTTAAGGGCGAGACCCCCACCCAGCTGGAACTGGCCGCCCTGTTGGACAAGACCCGCGGCGAGCCCATTCAGATCCCGGTGCACACCGGCGTGCTGCGCAGCATGCAGAAAGCCCGCTATGATGTGGAGCCAAAAGGCCATTTCGGCCTGGTGCTGGCGGACTACGCCCACTTTACCAGCCCCATCCGCCGCTACCCCGACCTGGCCATCCACCGCATCCTGACCGACATGCTGCTGGGCGAGGACGCCCGGCAGCTGGAGGGCAAATACCACGACTTTGTCCAGCGCGCCAGCGTCCAGTCCAGCCGCCAGGAGGTGGAGGCCCAGCGCATCGAGCGTGACGTGGAGGACTGCTACAAGGCCGAGTATATGACCGCCCACCTGGGCGAGACCTACACCGGCACCGTTTCCGGCGTGACCCAGCGCGGCGTCTTTGTGGCGCTGGACAACACGGTGGAAGGTTTTGTGCCCTCGGCCGAACTGTGCAAGGGCGAACCCGTCGTCACCGAGGGCGTCCGCGTCTACGACCCGCTCACCGGCCGGCACTGGATGCTGGGCGACCCCATGCAGGTGCAGGTGGCAAACGCCAACATCCAGCTGGGCCGCATCGATTTCAGCTTTGTTCCCTGAGGGCGCGGCCCGCCCGCAGGCAGCCATCAGACAGGAGGGCAACCCATGCCGTCGAACCCGCAAGACCGCAGCTTTATCGACGTCCGCCAGGGCCTGCAGCAGGCGCTGACCCAGGTGCAGAAACCCGCCCGCTATACCGGCGGCGAGTACAACGAGGTCATCAAGGAACCCGCCGGCATCGACGTCCGGTTTGCGTTCTGTTTCCCCGATACCTACGAGATCGGCATGTCCTTTTTGGGCGAAAAGATCTTGTACGAGCTTTTGAACCGCCACGAAAACTGGTGGTGCGAGCGCGCCTTTATGCCCTGGACTGACATGAAGGCAAAAATGGAAGAGCTGCACATCCCGCTCTACGCGCTGGAAAGCAAGGACCCGCTGACCAAATTTGACGTGGTGGGCTTTACGCTGGAGTACGAGCTTTGCTACACCAACATCCTGGCCATGCTGGACATGGCGGGCATCCCGCTGCGCGCCGCCGACCGGGACGAAAGCTGGCCGCTGATCATCGCCGGCGGCCCCTGCGTCTGCAACGCCGAGCCGATGGCCGATTTCTTTGACGTGATGCAGCTGGGCGAAGGCGAGCAGATGCTGCAGGACATCTGCGCCGAGGTGGAAAAGGCCAAAAAACAGGGGCTGACTAAGCGCCAGCTTTTGGAAAACCTGGCCGGCCTGCCCGGCGTTTACGTCCCGTCCTTCTACGACGTAAGCTACAACCCGGACGGCACCATCCGCGCCGTCACCCCCAACGACCCCCACGCCCCGGCAAAGATCACCAAGGCCATCGTCAAGGACCTGGACAGTTTTGTGCCGCCGGAGCATTTCATCGTGCCCATGATCGGCGCGGTGCAGGACCGCGCCTGCGTCGAGGTGCTGCGCGGCTGCGTCCGCGGCTGCCGGTTCTGCCAGGCGGGCCAGATCTACCGCCCCTTCCGCGAGCGGTCGCCCCAGCTCATCAGCGACTCGGCCCGCGCGCTCTGCCAGAACACCGGCTACGATGAGCTCAGCCTGACCAGCCTTTCCACCTCTGACCATTCCCGGCTGGAGGAACTTCTGGACCGGCTGAACGCCTGGGCCGAGGCCGACCACGTCAGCCTGTCGCTGCCGTCGCTGCGGGTGGACAACTTTTCCAAAAGCATGGTGGACAAGACCACCAAGGTGCGCAAAAGCGGCCTGACCTTTGCCGCCGAGGCCGGCACCCAGCGCCTGCGGGACGTCATCAACAAAAATGTCACCTGGGAGCAGATCGAGCGCACCTGCACCATCGCTTTCAAAGAAGGCTACACCTCGGTCAAGCTCTACTTTATGATGGGCCTGCCTACCGAAACGCTGGAGGACATCAAGGGCATTGCCGACACCGCCCAAAAGGTGGTGGACCTGTATTACAGCCTGGACCACGCCAAGGGCAAGGGCGTGCAGGTCACCTGCAGCGTGGCCTGCTTTGTGCCCAAGCCGGTCACGCCTTTCCAGTTCTGCGCCCAGGACCGGCGCGAGACATTGCGCGAAAAGCAGAAATACCTGCTCAGCTGCGTACACTCCCGCAAGATCAAGGTCAACTACCACGACAGCGCCACCAGCGTGTTGGAGGGCGTGTTTGCCAAGGGTGATCGCCGCCTGGGGCGCGTCATCGAAACCGCCTACCGCAATGGCGCTTTCTTTGACACCTGGGAGGAATACTTTGACTACGACCGCTGGCTGGCCGCCTTTGCCGCCTGCGGCGTCGACCCGGACTTTTACAATTACCGGGAGATCGGCCTGGACGAGGTGACGCCCTGGGATCACCTGGACGTGGGCGTCAGCAAGGCGTTTTTGGTGCGGGAGTACCAGAAAGCCCTGCGCGCCGAGACCACGCAGCCCTGCAACCGCCAGTGCAGCGGCTGCGGCGCCAACAAACTGCTGGGAGGGCCCTGCTTTGAATACAGTAAGGATCTGGTTTGAAAAACGCGGCATGGCCGCCTACATCTCGCTGTTGGACCTGCAGCGGGTGATGCATCGCGCCCTCAAGCGCAGCGGCCTGCCAGTGTGGTATACCAAGGGCTTTAACCCCCACATCTACCTGGCCTTTTCCTGCCCGCTGGCCCTGGGGCAGGAGAGCCTGTGCGAAAGCTGCGAGGTCAAGACCGAGGTGGAGGACCCGGACTACATCGCCTGGGCGGACGCGCTGCGCCCCGCCCTGCCGGAAGGGCTGCGCCTGGTGCGCATCGGCCCGGCGGTGATGAAGATGGGCCAGATCGAGTCGGCCGACTACCGCCTGACGGTCCCCGCCGGCGCGGCCGCCGCGCTGGACGCCTACAACGCCGCCGGCAGCGTCCCGGTGGAGAAAAAGACCAAGAGCGGCAAAAAGCAGCTGGAGCTGAAAACCTACATCCCCACAGTACACTACACGCAGGAAGGGGACAGCCTGGTGTTTACCCTGCACCTGCCCGCCGGCGACAAGCTCAACGTCAGCCCGGCGCTGCTGCTCTCCTGGCTGGAACAGGCCCACGGCGTGCCCGCCTGGCAGTGTCATGTGCTGCGCACCGGCCTGTTTGCCGCCGAGGACCGCCCGTTTTTGTGACCTGCCCAAGCCGCGTGCCCGCACGCCGGAATACCCGAAAATACAGATACAACGCCATGGACCAGCCGTTTTGCGGCGGCCCATGGCGTTGTATTGCATTTACCGTACCACGATCCCCAGCCGGCTGCCCAGGCGGGAGAGCAGCTCGTTGGTGATGGTGCCGCACCGGGCGGCCAGCTCCTCAGCGCGGATGACGGCGCTGCCGTCTGTGCCCAGCAGGGTGGCGGTGTCGCCGGGGGCGGCGTCCGGTGCGTCGGTCACGTCCACCAGCAGCTGGTCCATGCACATGCGGCCCACCATCGGGCAGGAAACGCCGCGCACCAGCACCCGGCCGCCCTGCCGGGGCAGGCTTCGGGGCAGGCCGTCGGCATAGCCGATGGCAACCACCGCCAGCCGTGTGGGACGCTTGGCGGTAAAGGCGCGGCCGTAGCCCGCTGTCTCGCCGGGGGCAAGCAGGCGAACCGCCGCCACCCGCGCCCGCAGCGACAATACCGGCTGCAGCGGCAGCACCCGGCGGGTGGGGCTGTCGTCGCTGCCCACGCCGTACAGCGCAATGCCTGCGCGCACCAGGTCAAAATGGTATTCCGGGTAGTTCCAGATGCCGTAGCTTGCCAGCAGATGCACCCGGCCGGGGTGGATCCCTGCTTGCCGCAGCCGCTCCGCCGCTGCGGCAAGGTCCGCGGCCTGCCGGCGGGTGCAGGCTTCGTCCTCCGGCGTCAGGCTGTCGGACACGCCCAGGTGGGAAAATATCCCCTCCACCCGCAGCCCCGGCAGGCGGTACAGCCCGGCAGCGGCCTCGGCGTCCCCGGCGGGGATGCCCAGCCGGTGCATGCCGGTGTCCAGCGCCAGCTGCACCCGTACCCGGCAGCCTTGCGCCGCTAATGCGCGGCCGTGCTCCACACTTGCCACCGTCTGGGTCAGCCGCCAGCGGGCAAGCAGCGGCGCCTGGTCGGGAGCGGTCCAGCCCAAGATCAGGATGCCGCCCCGGATGCCCGCCTTGCGCAGCGCGATGCCCTCGGTCAGGCAGGCGACGGCATAATCCCGCACACCGGCTTTCTGCAAAATGCGGCAGACCGGTTTGGCGCTGTGGCCGTAGGCGTCGGCCTTGACCACCGCCATCAGCCGGCAGCCGGGGCCGGCTGCCTCCTGCAGGATTTTTGCGTTATGGCGCAGGGCGCCGGCGTCCAGTTCCCGCCAGGCGCGGGCGTCAGGGCGGGGGCGCAGGGGGCGCAGCCGGGCAAGCAGCCAGGTAGCGGCCAGGCTCAGGGCCAGCACCGCGGCAAAGTGCCCCAGGCTGTTTTCCACCAGCAGCGCCCAACTGCCGGTCAGCCGCGCCAGCCCCCGCACCGCCACGATGCAGCCGGGGTGCAGCAGGTAGACAAGCAAAGAAAGATCCCGCCCGGCCTTCCACCTTCCTGTGTTGCAGCCCAGCAGCAGCCAAAACAAAAACACCATGCACACCGGCAAAAACAGGTACATGCTGTCGTGCCGCTGCACGCCCAGGCCATGCAGCCACAGGGCTTCCGCCGTCATGGCGGCAAAGCCGGTCGCAAGCCCTGCCGCCGCGCCGCGCACCGGGGGCTGCCGCCTGCATCCGGCCAGCGCCGCCCCCAGCAGCAAAAACAGCGGGGCATAAAACAGCCCGTTGCGGGTGTATTCGGTCAGTGCGAATACCCCGCCGTAAAACCCGTGCAGGGCGGGCAGACGGTCGGCCAGGCCGAAATAGCTGTCGCCGCCCAGGCCCGCCAGGTACAGCGCCCCGGCCAGCGCCAGCCCCGCGCGCATCCCCAGCCGCGAAAGCCCCCAGGCGATCAGCACGCCCCACAACAGGGCAGGGAAGTACCACAGGTGGTAAAAGGTGCCCTCCCACACAAGGCCCCGCAGCCACCGGGCGGGGGAGACACCGGCGTACAGGTTCAGCGGCAGGTACAAAAGCACGGCGGCGCCGTATACCAGCGCGGTCCGCTTCCAGAAAGCCCCCAGCCCCCGCCAGGCGTTTTTGGCCAGGAAATACCCGCTGACCATCAGGAAAAACGGAACCGCCAGCCGCGCCAGCACCCGCGTCAGCCAGAAATCCCCCAGCGGGGACACGCTTGCCAGCGGCGAGGTGTGGATCGTCACCACCAGCACGGCCGCCGCCAGCCGGAAGCCGTCCAGCGCGGGAAACTTCGCCATGCCCGGCCGGGCCGCTGCGCGGGCGGTCATACCGCCGCCTCCCAGTCGGTCACAATGACGCCGCCGGCATTGTCGGCGCTGACCTGCCGCGGCCCTTGGGCAGGCGGCAGCGTCTGCCCGGCGGCAAAGCGGGCCACGCGGGCAAGGCGGCCGTTTTCCAGCCGGCAGGTCAGCGGCTGTTCGGCCAGCAGGTCCAGGTATTCCTCCAGGCAAAGGCCGCGCTGCTCCATCAGCAGGGCGTGGGGCACGCCCACATAGCGGAAATGCCACGGCTCGGCGGCGATGCCGGTTTGGGCGGTCTTGTCGGCGCGGTAACGCTCCACAAAGCCGTACCGGGCCGCCGCCCGGCGGAACGCCCCGCACACCCCGTCATAGGGGAAGGCCGGGCGGATAAAGTCGATCTCGTCGGCGGCCTCGGCCAGGTCGATGGCCAGGCCGGTCTCGTGCTCGCTGCAGCCGGGCAGGGCCACATAGCTGCGGGTGAAAGCCTCGCCCTGTTTGGTCAGCGTATCGTCCCAGATGGCCTGCTGCTCCCTGCGGCTGCGCCAGCCGGACACCGGGACAATGCGCCCCGCGCCGCCCACCGCACGGATGCAGGCGGCCAGCATCTTGGCGGCCTGCTGCTCCATCAAGATCTCCGGGAAAGCCTCGTCCGGCGGGGCCAGCGGAATGGTAAACCCGCCCTGCAGCGGGTGCTGCCGGTTGACAAGCGCCAGCGGCCCGATGCCTGCGGCGGAAAAGTCCGCCAGGTCGCGCGGCTGGTAGACGATGGTGGTCGGTGTTTTCATGCCTGCTGCACCCCCAGTTCGATCATGCGTGTGATCAGCGTGCCAAAATCCAGGCCGATAGCCTTCATCATGCTGGGGTATCGGCTGTGGGCGGTAAAGCCGGGGATGGTGTTCACCTCGTTAAAGACGATGCGGCCGTCCGGCGTCAAAAACAGGTCCACGCGGGCAAACACCCGGCAGCCCAGCGCCCGGTAGACGACGCGGGCTGCGGCCTGGATCTCGGCGGCCTTCTCCGCCGGGATGCGCGCCGGGCAGTGGATGGCCGAGGTTTTCAGCATGTACTTTTCCTCGTAATCAAAAAAGCCCGCTGCCAGCTCGATCTCGTCCACCGCGCCCACGGTCAGCACATCGTTGCCCAGCACGGCGCAGCCCACCTCAAAGCCGGGTACGGCCTCCTCCAAAAGGATCTCGCCGTCGTGGCAAAAGGCCTCCCGCACGGCGGCGTCCAGGCCGGCCGGGCCTTCCACCCGGCTGATGCCGAAGGAGGACCCCGCCCGCACCGGCTTGACAAACAGTGGCCAGCCCTGCCGTTCGGCGGCGGCATGGATGTCCGCCGCTGCCGCGCCGCGGGCAAACACCGCGCTTTCTGGCACCGCTACGCCGGCCAGCGCCGCCAGCTTGTGGGCGCGGTCCTTGTCCATGGCCAGCGCGCTGGGCAGCACCCCGCAGCCGACCACCGGCACGCCCGCCAGCTCAAACACGCCCTGGATGGTGCCGTCCTCGCCGTTTTTGCCGTGCAGCACCGGGAAAGCCGCGTCAAACGCTTCCTTTTGGCCGGAGCCGTCCAGCCACAGCAGGCGGCAGCCGCCCCGGTCCAGCGTCAGGGTGCAGGGGACGCAGGGGCCGGCCTGCTGCCACTTGCCGCCGGGCAGCGCCCGGGTCGGCCCCAGGTACCGCAGCCAGCGGCCCTCCCGCGTGATGCCCACCGGCAGCGCCCGGAACCGGGCCGGGTCGATATGTTCCAGCACCGCCGCTGCCGACTGCAGCGAGACCTCATGCTCGGTGGAGCACCCGCCGAACAATACCAAAATCGTCTGAACCGTTTCTGCTTTGCACATAAAAAGCCCCTCCCTTGGTTGAACTTTTCTGGTTTTCTGAAAGGAAAAGTCCATTTCTCAGGCGGGGCGGCGGGTGCCGTTTGGCGGCATCAAAAGCGCCCTGCCTGATACCTGTATGGTACCAGAACAGGGCGCTTGGTTTTTGAAGGCGGGCTTGTAAAGCCCTTGCGTTTGGCTTGCGGAAATCTTACGATTTTCTTGCGGCCGCTGCGTCGGGCAGGGCGGCGGCTTTTGCGGGCGCCAGCGGCAGCCGCAGGGTAAAGACGATGCGTTCGTCGGCGCTCTCGGCGGTGATGGTGCCGCCATGCAGCTCCACGATCTGCCGGGCGATGGCAAGCCCCAGCCCGGCGCCGCCGGTGCGGGTGGCGCGGGACTCGTCCAGGCGGAAGAACTGCTCAAAAATGCGGTCGAGCTTTTCCGGCGGGATGGTGCGCCCGGCGTTTGCAAAGGTCAGCACCGCCGCGCCGTCCACAACGCGGGCGATTATGTCAATCCGGGTGTTGGGGTAGCTGTAATGGCAGGCGTTGCGCAAAAGGTTATCAAACACCCGCGCCATCTTGTCCGGGTCACAGCTGTATTCCAGTTTGGGCGGCAGGTCGGTGCGGCAGGTCAGCTGCTGTTCGGCCAGCATGGGGCCGAACTCGCTGACCACCTGCTCCACCATGCGGGTCAGGTCGGTGGGGCGGCGGTCCAGCTCAATGTGGGACAGGTTGAACCGGGTAATGTCGAAAAACTCGTTGATCAGGTCCTCCAGCCGCTCGGCCTTGTCCAGCGCGATGCCGGTGTACCGCGCCCGCATCTCTGGCGAGATCTGCGGCTCGTCCCGCAAAAGCGTCAGGTAGCCGATCACGCTGGTCAGCGGCGTTTTCAGGTCGTGCGCCAGATAGACGATCAGGTCGTTTTTGCGCTGCTCGGCCTCGCGGGCGATGGCGGCGTTGCGCTGCACCTGCTGGCGGGCCAGCCGCAGTTCGGCCTCGGCGGGGGCCAGCACGTTGGGCAGGTCGGGCGGGGCGGCGTCCGGGTCCATCAGGCTGCCGGCGGCCTCCACTACCCGCGTCAGGTCCCGCTGATACAGCCGGAAAAACGCCCAGGTCACCCCCAGCCAGCCCGCGGCCAGCAGCAGAATGACGAACAGTATCGCCATATCCCGCACCATGCACATCAGGTTGTACAGCGGTGTAATGAGGTATGTGGTGAAAAAGTCAAAGTAATAATGGGTCACATGGTCCCGCAGGGCGGCGTATATGCTGTACCCCAGCATGAACAGTGCAAGGGTGGCGATCGGCACCCCCACCAGGGCCAGCAGATACAGCCCCACCATACTGGTGGCGCTGCGGCCGTACATCGGCCTGCGGCTGCCGTCCCCGCGGTGTCCGGGCCGCTTTTGCAGAAAGGCGTTCAGCTTATTCAATGGTGTAGCCCACCCCCCAAACGGTCTTGATGAATTTCGGCTTGCGGCTGGGCTCGTGCATCTTCTCGCGCAGGCGGGCGATGTGGCTCATCACGGTGTTGTTGGAGTCCATGAACTTTTCACCCCACACCGCCTCGAACAGCTCCTCGCTGGAGACCACCTGGCCCCGGTGCTCGCACAGATACCACAGGATGGAAAATTCCAGCGGCGTCAGCGCCAGTTCCTCGCCAAACAGGGTGCATTTGTGGTTGGCCTTCGAGATGGTCAGCCCGCGGAAGTCATACTCCTGCGGGGCTTTGGGGGCGGCGTCCGCCTGGTTGTAGCGGATGTAGCGCCGCAGCTGCGTCTTGACCCGCGCCACCAACTCCAGCGGGTTGAACGGCTTGGTGATATAGTCGTCGGCGCCCAGGGTCAGGCCCATGATCTTGTCCATGTCCTCCACCTTGGCGGTCAGCATGATGATGGGGAACAGGTGCTGTTCCCGGATCTTCTGGCACAGCGCAAAGCCGTCCATGTCCGGCAGCATCACGTCCAAAATCGCCAGATCCAGCGGACAGCGGGCTACGCAGTCCAGCGCGTCATGGGCATTGTAGCATTTATGTACCTGATACCCCTCGTTTTTCAGACAGATCTCCACCAGGTCCGCAATGGCGGCCTCGTCGTCTACGATCAAAATTTGTGCCATAACCGGCAGGTTCCCTCCTGTGATATATAAAATAAATGGTGCGGGTGGTGCGTGGATGCGGGACAAAGCAGGATCGGGCCACTGTGTTCAGGGCCGGCCGTTTACCGATCTCTTGCTTCCGTGATAGAGAGAAGGCGCTTCGCCATCCTTTGCGCTATTCACGGTTTTATGCGGAGTTATGCGTAATTGCTGCCGCTTTTTCGTCATCCGATGCGGACCGTCAAGGAAAGCCGTTTTATGGCTTCGGAGAAATTTCTCCCTTGGAAAGCAAAACAACTGTCTCCACATGTGTCGTTGCTATGATAGGAACACATAGCGTTTACCTCGTCGGCTGTATCGGAACACAAATCAGCGCATTGTTTCGCAGCCTTACTATTCTTTCTCGGCGGCTTGAAGTTTGTCCCGTCCACACTATTCTCAAATCCGGTCTTATAAATAAATGTTAGCATAGACGGGTCTTTATTTCCATTATCATCATACCCCCCGACAATCACTTTTTCAACTATGCTCTCGAAAACATATCGGTCAAAAGTGTTCAGCACTTCGTTCTGCTCCAATGTCTTTCGGAACTCTGAAATGCGTCTTTTCATGGTACTTTCTGTTTCTGCGGATTGCTGCAAATCCTCGCGTTGCTTTTGAAGCTGGTCGATCTGGCTACTCAAATCAAAATACTTTTGTTCGTATGTTTCTTTGTCAATGATTTCCTCAAGCCTGATGCTGTTCCAAAAAGTGCAGAGCTTCCTCGAAAAATACCCGAATTTCCGCCCGTTTCTTTCCCTTAAAGAACTCCGGGCTGGCTGTGAACAGCGTCTCGATCATACGGATACTGTCTTTCCGGGTACGGCATCCGGCAGCGGCAATTTGCCTCTCTGACTCGGCCCGGTACTTGCCGGGCGGTTTGACCAGATGGAAGTTGT
>DWVD01000085.1 GCA_019120395.1 Candidatus Gemmiger faecigallinarum | reverse complement strand
ACACCCAGTCCAACAGCGTCTGCTACGTCGCCGGCGGCCAGACCATCGGCGTGGGCGCCGGCCAGCAGAGCCGCATCCACTGCACCCGCCTGGCCGGCCAGAAGGCCGACAACTGGCAGCTGCGCCACATGCCCAAAGTGCTGGATCTGCCCTTCCGCGACGACGTGACCCGCCCCAACAAGGACAACGCCATCGACGTCTACATCGGCGACACGCCGGAGGATGTGATCGGCGACGACGTGTGGGCGCTGACCTTCACCCGCCAGCCCGAACCGCTGACCGCCGAGGAAAAGCGCGCCTGGCTGGACCAGGTCACCGGCGTGGCTTTGGGCAGCGACGCGTTCTTCCCCTTCGGCGACAACATTGAGCGCGCCCGCCGCAGCGGCGTGACCGCCATTGTGGAGCCGGGCGGCAGCATCCGCGACGACCAGGTGATCGAGACCTGCGACAAGTACGGCATCGTGATGGCCTTCAACGGCATCCGGCTGTTCCACCACTGAGCGGCGGGGCGGCGCCCAAAAGGCTCTGTATCCCCGCGCCCCGGTCATACCCCTGCTGCGAACTGAAAAGGAAGCCTGCCCCCCTGGGTCTGCGGGCTTCCTTTTCGGGGTTTTATCTGCCGGGTATCGGCCCGTCAAATATTTTTCGCATACATGTATTTTTTTGCAGAAAAGGAGTTTTTGGCATGAAGATCCTTGTTGTTGGCGGCGGCGGGCGTGAACACGCCATCATCCGCGCGCTGAAAAAAAGCCCTGACTGCACCGAGATCTGGTGTGCCCCCGGCAACGGCGGCATCAGCTACGACGCCACCTGCAAGGCCATCCCCGCCACCGATGTGGAGGCCATGGTGGCCTTTGCCAAGCAGGAAGCCTTTGACTACGTGGTGGTCGCCCAGGACGACCCGCTGGCGCTGGGCATGGTGGACGCCCTGGCCGCGGCGGGCATCCCCGCTTTCGGCCCCGACAAGGCGGCCGCCCGCATCGAGGCCAGCAAGGTGTTCAGCAAAAACCTGATGAAACAGTACGGCATCCCCACCGCCGACTACGAGGTGTTTGAGGACCCGGCCAAGGTGATGGACTACGTCCGCGCCCGCGGCAAGTACCCAGTGGTCATCAAGGCGGACGGCCTGGCGCTGGGCAAGGGCGTGCTGATCTGCCAGGACGAGGCCGAGGCCGACGCCGCCGTCAAGGAGATCATGCTGGACAAAAAGTTTGGTGCTTCCGGCAACCGCGTGGTGGTCGAGGAGTTTTTGACCGGCCCGGAGGTCAGCGTGCTGAGCTTTTGCGACGGCAAGACGCTGAAACCGATGGTCTCCAGCATGGACCACAAGCGGGCGCTGGACGGCGACCAGGGCCTGAACACCGGCGGCATGGGCACCGTCGCCCCCAACCCCTACTACACCGCCGAGGTAGCCGACCGCTGCATGAAGGAGATCTTCCTGCCCACGGTGGAGGCTATGCAAAAGGAGGGCTGCCCCTTCAAGGGCTGTTTGTACTTTGGCCTGATGCTGACCCCGGACGGTCCCAAGGTCATTGAGTACAACTGCCGTTTCGGAGACCCGGAGACCCAGGTAGTGCTGCCGCTTTTGGAGAGCGACCTGCTCAAGATCATGCTGGCCACCACCAACGGTGCGCTGGACAAGACCGAGGTCAGGTTCAGCGCCGGCGCCGCCGCCTGCGTGATTCTGGCCTCCGGCGGCTACCCCCTCGCCTACGAGAAGGGCAAGGAGATCACCGGCCTTGTAAACGGCCAGCTGCCCGGCAGCGACGCCATCGTCTACCATGCCGGCACCGCCGTCCAGGACGGCAGGCTGGTCACCGCCGGCGGCCGCGTGCTGGGCGTGACCGCCACCGCCGCCGACCTGCCCGCCGCGCTGGAAAAAGCCTACGCGGCCGCCGACAGCATCCATTTTGACAAACTGCACCGGCGCAGCGACATCGGCGCACGCGCCCTGGCTGCACTGAAAGCGAGGGAATGATATGGTATATCGCATTTATGTGGAAAAGAAACCCGGCTTTGACGGCGAGGCCCAGGGCCTGCTGCACGAGCTGACCGAACTGCTGGGCATCAAAAGCCTGACCGGCCTGCGCCTTTTGAACCGCTACGACGTGGAGGGCATCGACAAAGAGCTGTTCGACCGCGCCATCCCCACCGTGTTCAGCGAGCCGCCGGTGGACGTGACCTACACCGCCCTGCCCGAAGCAAAAACGGTGTTTGCCGTCGAGTATCTGCCCGGCCAGTTTGACCAGCGGGCGGACTCGGCTTCCCAGTGCATCCAGCTGCTGAGCCAGGGCGAGCGCCCCGACGTGCGCAGCGCCAAGGTCTACCTGCTGGAGGGCGACCTGACTGCTGAGGATCTGGCCGCCATCAAAAAGTACCTCATCAACCCGGTGGAAGCCCGCGAGGCCAGCCTGGACGAGCGCGAGACCCTGAAGATGGAATTTGCCGTCCCCAGCGAGGTGGAAACGCTGACCGGCTTTATCCAAATGGACGAGGAGGCTCTGGAGGCTTTCCGCACCGAGAAGGGCCTGGCCATGGACCACGCCGACATCGTGTTCTGTCAGGATTACTTTAAGGGCGAGCACCGCGACCCCACCATCACCGAGATCCGCGTGATCGACACCTACTGGTCCGACCACTGCCGCCACACCACCTTCGGCACCATTTTGGACAGCGTGACCATTGACGACGAGATCGTCCAGGCGGCGTTTGACCGTTATATGGCGCTGCGCGGCGAGACCGGCCGCGACAAAAAGCCCCGCACCCTGATGGACGCCGCCACCATCGGCGCAAAAGCCCTAAAACAGCGGGGCATCCTGAAAAACCTTGACGAGAGCGAGGAGATCAACGCCTGCACCGTCAAGATCCAGTGCGACGTGGACGGCGAAAAGCAGGACTGGCTGTTTTTGTTCAAGAACGAGACCCACAACCACCCCACCGAGATCGAGCCCTTCGGCGGTGCTGCCACCTGCATCGGCGGCGCCATCCGTGACCCGCTGTCCGGCCGCAGCTACGTCTATCAGGCCATGCGCGTCACCGGCGCCGGCAACCCGCTGCAGCCGGTCTCCGAGACGAT
>DWVD01000084.1 GCA_019120395.1 Candidatus Gemmiger faecigallinarum | reverse complement strand
GTAGCCGTTGCGGATGTAGGGCTGGTAGACCAGTTCGGTGCAGCGGCCCAAAATGGACTTCTCCTTGGCCGTCACCTGCCCGCCGCCGACCAGTTGCTCATACAGCGACAGCACAAACTCGCTTTTGGCGACAATTGGGTTTCGCTCATCGCCATAGCTGCGGTCCATGTCCAGCGCATTGATGTGGGTGTCAGAAGTGGCCGAGATCTGGATGACCTCGCCGCCCAATGCACGGGTCAGGTGGCCGAACTCCGATTCCGGGTCAAGGATCAGGATGTCATCCTCGGTCGCCAGCGCGATCTGCACCAGTTCCTCTTTGGCGCTCATCGACTTGCCGGAGCCCGACACGCCCAAACGGAAAGAATTGCCATTCAGCAGCTTGGTTCTGTCGGCCACGATCATGTTCTTGCTGACGGCGTTCTGCCCGTAGTAGATACCGCCCGGCTGTAAGATTTCCTGGGCACGGAACGGAATCAGCACGGCGGTGCTCTCGGTGGTCAGCGTGCGCAGTGCCTGGATGCGGCGCAAGCCGTAGGGCAGCACGGTGTCGAGACCGTCCTTCTGCTGCCAGCGCAGCGTGGAAAGCTGGCACAGGTGTTTGCGCCCCACCGATTGCAAGGTCTCGGTGTCGCTGTCCAGCTGCTTTTGGCTGTCGGCCATGTGAACGAGCGTAACGAGGCCGAACATCATGCGCTGGTCGCGGGTCGTCAGGTCATCCAGCATCTCCTTGGTCTCCTTGCGCTGCAGTTCCATATCATAGGGGATGGTGGCCGACCAGTTGTTGGCGGCGTTCTGTTTACGCTGCCAGTTGGCAATGTTCGTTTCCACCCCCAGCAGGGTGTTCTGCATCTGGCGGGCAGCCTCGTCGGTAGGCACCGGCAGGATGTCGATGGAGAGCATCATGCTGCGGTCAAGGTCGCACAGCTCGGAGATAAAGCTGTCCTTGATGTAGCTGGCATAATCCTGCAAATACAGCACCCGGCCGAAGCGGCCGTCGATCTGGAAGTGGTCGGCAGCGAATTCCATGCTGTCGGGGCAAAGCCAGTCCTTGAAGCTGTGGCCGCGTTTGGCGTGCTGGCGCAGGTCGAAGTCAAAGGCGGGCGGTTGGCCTGCCTTGAAGAAGTCCCGCAGCAGGCGCAGGCGGTCGGGTGTGGACAATTCCGCCGCCACCGAACTGAGCTTGGCCAGGTGGGTGACCAGATCGGTGCCGACGCGGGCAAAGTAGGTGCGGGCCTCGTCGATATTCCGCTTGACGATGCTGACGGTCAAGTACCGCTCCCGCACCATGCTGTTGCTGGTGCCGGTGACCTGGGCGCGCAGCATCTCGTTGAACTCCTCCCGGTAGTGGTCGAGAGCATCGCCGTGCAGCGGCAACAGCACCGACCGCTCGAAGTCCTCCTTGTCGATACGGCGGTTGTGGATGGTGATCTTGGCCGACGCGCCGGAGTCCAGCGCGTTGAGCAGGGCGCAGTAGTCGAGGAACATCGCCATTTTGTCATCTTTATCCGCGATGGCGTAGTTGATGTCGGTGAAGGACCAGCTTTTGGAATACTGATTGCCCACCTGAAAGATGCCGTCCGGCCAGATGCGGCGGATGGGGATGGCACCCTGGACCGAGCGCGGCACCTTGAACTTGACGCGCTCCTGGCGCCTGGCGGCTGCCAGCGTCTTGGTCAATGGCGGGCCTCCGGGGCGGTGACATTTTCAGCAATCATCTTGTTTTTCTTCATGCGTTTCCTCCATTTCGGTTTGGATTTGCCATTTTGGGCCTTGCCGGTTTTGTCCATGCGCTTTTTGGGGCGGCGTTTGCGCTTGCAGCCCTCGGCAATGGAGGGCTGTATGGCCTGGTAGTACAGGCAGTCCGACTTGAATACCAGCCGCCGGGGCATGAGGATCTCCGACTTGATCCATGCCCACAGCAGCTGTTCGGCCGCCATGCCGTGGTAGCTGAAAAAGCCGCAGGCGGCGAACGGCGCAGCGCCCAGGATGCACATCCAGCCTACCTGCTCCGCACCAACGATGGGCCGCAGGCAAAAATAAAGGCCCACCGCCGCGCCAAGCGCCAGCAGTGAGCAGACGAATTGCCGGGTGTTCAACCCGAAAAAGATGTTTTCATGGTAATTGCGGATTTCTTTGGGGATTTTGATCTCGATACGACATCACCTCTGATTCCAATAGAAAAGGGGCAGCCGTTTTGGCTGCCCCAGTAGTTTATTCTGTATCTTCTTCTGGTTCCTCTGGCCGGAACGAGCGCCCCAGCAGGATGCGGATCGTATCTCGGCGGCCATACAGCACGCGCACCACCTGCACAGTAGTGTGTGTACCAATATAGAACGCCACATAGTTGCCGCTGGTCACATAGCGATACCCTGTGTCTGCTCCATTATACTGCAGGGGCGCCCCAGATAAGGGAAATTGTTCCAGCTGGCGGATCGCTTTCAGCACACGCTCAACCGTGCGGCGTGCGGCCACAGGATTGGCCAGCTCTGTTTCAATATACTGGCGGATATTCAGCAAGTCCTGCTGTGCCAACGGGGAGATTTGCACCTTTGCCATACTTCACCCCAACAGCATTTTTTCCACATCGTCCAGTGCGAGCCAGCCTTCTTCCTGCCCGGAGCGCACGCCGCGGGCCAGTTCGGTCAGCAGTTTGACCATTGCCTGACTTTTCTCGTACTCCTGAATGTCCACCACTGCATAGCGACCGCGGCCATTTTTGGTCAGGAATACCGGCTCTCCGGCAGTGACATCCCGCAGGACCTCATTGTAATTGCGCAGATCGGAGATTGGCTTGATATTCGGCATGGGAAACACCGTCCTTTTTGCTTTTAGTATAGCAGATTCTTGTGCGAAAATCAACGAATAATTTTAAGAACTATCTTCCGCAATCACAGCCCCATAATCTCCTTCACAATCCGATCACAGCCCTTGACCGCCCCCACCAGCACCAGCAAATTGAACGCCAGCGAGCCTACATAGGACCACACCGCCGTGATGGCGCTGGCGTTGGGGTCAACGGTGGGTGCGCCGGTGGCAAGGGCAGAAAAGATGATGCAGGCCAGCGCGATGACCACGCCCTGTAAGCACACACCCGCATAACTGCGCAGGAAGTTTTTGCCCACGCCGCTGGTGGGTTCGCCGGCAAAGGCGGAGAGCGGGATCGGCGCGATGGCGGCGTACATCCAGAGGGAAAACATACGCCCATAGACGGTCAGCACCATGACAAAGGACAGCACCGTGATGAGCAGGCTGCCGATGAGCGTCACCGCCCACAGCGGGATGCTCTCCCAAAAGCCACAGGCGTTGATCGTGTCAATGAGTTCCTGCGGCAATGTGGTCGTGCCGATGCCGCTTGCCCCCGATGTGCCGATGACCTGGGCGACCATGCCCTGCACGATGTCAAAGACCGCCAGCATGAGGTCAAGGCCGTAGTCCACGGCGGCTTTGGCCAGAGCAAACCGCACGAACAGCTTGAGCGCCTGCTCCGGACGGCGGACCTCGGCAAAGCTGCCGCAGGTCTTAACGACACCAGCGACAAAGAACAGCACCAGCAGCCCGTACCCGATGGCTTGCAGCGCGCCATAGATGCCGGTCATAATGGCCCATACCGAGCCGCCGTTGTAGCTGACCGGGCTGACGGTCAGCAGCTGCCAGATCTCACCCAGTTTGTCGTTCCAGGTGTTGAGGGCGTTGGTCAGGTTGTCCACGATCCAGTTATTGTCCGTATCTCATCACCTCCCTCCCACGAGCAAATTGCCGCGAACCTCACGCGCCCGTTCCGATGATCAGGTCAAGAATCTCACGGGCGAAGGTGATGATAATACCACCCGCCAGCGTGAGAAAGCCCTGGCTCCGCTGGCTCGGGTCGTGGCTTTGCAGCGAGAGACCCACCTGCACAATGCCCCAGCCCAGCAGGATCAGACCGACGGCCCGGATGATGCTGAAAATGAAGGTGTTCAGGTTGTCGATAACGGCCAGCGGGTCACCGGCCGCCAGCACGGGCGTTGCCAGACAACAGGCCAGAGCGGCAACTGCGTACAACGCAAATCCGCAGCGCAGGCGGCGGGTGATGGGCTGGTTATTCAGCCGTTTTTTGGGGTTGCGATTCAGAGGATTGAGGGAATTCATAGGCAGACCTCCTTCGAGTTTTATTTGGGATAGTACGGAATGTAGGGTTCGTCGATACGGGCTTCGGCAGGAAATCGTCCATGTCCAGCAGTTCCCAATCGGCAACCTCGCCAGGCAGGTCGTCCGCCGCCTGCTCGACAGAGGTATAATCATACTGTGGTGCGCCGCCATCCTCGGTGAAGCGGATGCAGGGGTGGCGCAGCAGGTTGTACTTGTCGTCGATGACCGGCCGCTCGCCGCGCACGAACAGCACGGCTTTGCCGTCTGGCAGCAGGCGCACTTCATCCGGCGTCAACAGGTCGCG
>DWVD01000083.1 GCA_019120395.1 Candidatus Gemmiger faecigallinarum | reverse complement strand
CTTGCGCAGCGTGTCTGGCTGACGCCGTACTCGCGGATCAGCTGGTTTTCCGCCGGCATGCGGCTGCCGGCCGGGTACATGCCGCTCTGGATGCGGGCGGCCAGGTCGTTGGAGACAAGGATGTATTTGCTTGCCAAAGGGTTCACCTTCCTGTTGCCTTGTATGGTATAATGACTGAAAATAGTATAACATATACGTATATTTTGTGCAAGTGCCGGCCTGCCCGCCCGCAGGCGGCGGACGTTTTTTAAAACGCAAACACAAAGGCCCGTCCTTTGCAGGACGGGCCTTTGTGCATAGAGGGGGGGGAAAGTATATAAAGGTGAGAAGTTGTCTTTGGTTTATGCTTTAAGTATACTCCAAAATCTTAATATGTCAAATTGAAACCTTGCTTTTTTGTTTTTGTTTTATTATAATAGTCAGGCAATCACTTAAATAAATTTAGTTTCCGGCAACAAATCTTTGATTTGTGATTTTTGGAAAAACATACAACTAGAAAAATCTTCATTTTATTTTTTTGTGTGTATTGAACAAAAAATATGGCAAAGGAGCCATTGTATGGACGAACTGGATCGGAAAATCATCCATCTGCTGATGAAAAACGCCCGGATGCCGGTCAAGGAGATCGCCGAGCATGTCAATCTGACCAGCCCGGCGGTCTCCAGCCGGATCCGCCGTCTGGAGAGCGAGGGCGTCATCGGCGGGTATACCGTCATCTGGCGCCATCCCGGCGAGGCCGCCCGGGTGCAGGCGCTGATCTCGGTCTCGGTCAATGCCGAGAGCCGCGACGAGTTTTTGGCCCTGGCCGAGCGGGAGCCGCAGGTGCTGCAGTGCTGGCGGGTGACCGGCAGCTATAACTTTATCGCCAAGGTCAGCTGCGAGAGCATCGACGACCTGGAACATCTGCTGACCCGGGTGCAGAAGCTGGGGTCCACCAACACGCAGATCATCCTGAACACGGCGGTCGACCGGCCGCTTACTTTTTGAGGGCGCAAAGGCGGTGTTTTTGTGAAAGCAAGTGTGATCATTCCCAATCTGAACGGCGCGGGCTGGCTGCACGATTCCATCGAGTCGATCTGGGCGCAGACCGAGCAGGATTTTGAGCTGATCGTCATCGACAACGGTTCCACCGACGAAAGCCTGGCCATCGCCCGCAGCTACTGCGGCCGGCCGGGCTATACCCTGATCGAGAACGACCATAACACCGGGTTCTCCCATGCGGTCAACCAGGGCATCGCCATTGCAAAAGGCGAGTATGTGGCGCTGTTCAACAACGACGCCTTTGCCGAGCCGGACTGGCTGGCCGAGCTGCTGAAAGCCGCCGGGGCCGATCCCAAAATTTTTGCGGTGTCCAGCCTGATGCTGCGCTATTACGAGCCGGAACTGGCCGACGACGCCGGCGACTATGTGACGATTTTGGGCTTTGCCTGCAAGCGGGGCGACGGGCTGAAAGCCAGCCGCTACCAAAAGCCCTGCCGGATTTTTTCCGCCTGCGGCGGCGCCGCGCTCTACCGCAAGTCGATCCTGGACCGGATCGGCGTGTTTGACGAGCTGTTTTTTGCCTACTACGAGGATGTGGACCTGAGCTGGCGGGCCAACAATTTCGGCTACAAAAACGTCTACTGCCCCACCGCCCGCTGCCGCCATATCTGCGGCGCCACCACCGGCGCGGTGCGCTACAACCCTTTCAAAAGCATTCAGAGCGGCCGCAACAGCATCCTGCTGCCCTACAAAAACCAGCCTGTGGGCATGCTGGCGGTCAATTTTATCCCCATGGCGCTGGGCTACCTGCTGAAAGTGGCCATGTTCCGCCACCGCGGCTTTGGTGACGACTACGCCAGGGGCTTTGCCGAGGCAAAAGCCGCCCTGCCCAAGATCGACAAGCCGAAATTTTACTGGCGCAACCTGCCCAACTACCTGTGGGTGGAGTGCAGCCTGATCGCCGGGCTGTTCCGCTACATCGTCTACCGGGTGCAGCGGGCGCTGAAGATCACCTGAACGGCCGCCGTCCCACAAAACGCCGCCCCGCGGGCCTGCCATGGCCCTGCGGGGCGGTCTGCGGTATGGGGCGGGGCTTCCGCGCCGGGCGCGGCGGCGGAAAAGGCCGCGGCCTGTAAATAAAAAGCCCGGGCGCGCAGGCGTCCGGGCTTTTGCCGTTATGGGGAACAGGCGGGTCAGGTCCCGTGGTATTCGTTGTTCAGCGCTTCCAGGATCCGCGGGCTGGACTCGCGGGTGTCGGTCATGCGGACGGCATTGCGCAGCGGCAGCACGGCGCGCGGGCTGACCGAAAGCTCGTCGATGCCGATGGCCAGGAAGGTCTCGGTCAGCGTCAGGTCGGCGCCCAGCTCGCCGCAGATGCCCACCCAGATGCCGTTTTTGTGGGCGTTGTCGGCCACCATTTTCAGCAGGCGCAGCACGGCGGGATGGTGCGGGTCATAGAAGCGGCCCAGGTCGTTGTTCTGCCGGTCGCAGGCCAGCGTGTACTGGGTCAGGTCGTTGGTGCCGCAGCTGAAGAAATCCACTTCCTTGGCCAGCCGGTCGGACATGATGGCGGCGGCGGGCGTCTCGATCATAATGCCCAGCTGGACGGTCTCGCTGTAAGGGATGCCCTCGCTCTTCAGCTCGTTCTTGACGGTCTCGCACATCTTTTTGGCCTCGCGGACCTCCCAGACGCTGGTGACCATGGGGAACATGATGCCCAGCTTGCCGTAGGCGGAAGCGCGGTACAGCGCGCGCAGCTGGGTCTTGAAGAAGTCGGGCCGGGTCAGGCTGATGCGCAGCGCGCGCATGCCCATGGCGGGGTTTTCCTCTTTGGGCAGGTCAAAGTAGCCGATCTGCTTGTCCGCGCCGATATCCAGCGTGCGGATGATGACTTCCTTGCCGTCCATGTCGGACAGAACCGACTTGTACGCCTCGAACTGTTCGTCCTCCGTGGGGAAGTCCTTGCTGTTCAGGTAGAGGAACTCGCTGCGGAA
>DWVD01000082.1 GCA_019120395.1 Candidatus Gemmiger faecigallinarum | reverse complement strand
GACCGACCTGCCCCAGTTCTGGCTGTACATGGACGCCACCGGCTACAGCACCAACGACCCGCAGCCCTACAACGTCTATTACTGCGCCGACGGCGGCATCGACCTGAGCAGCCTGCCCTACTGATGGTCCCGCCCCCTGGGCATCGCCGCAAAAAGCCGCCCGCAGCCCTTGACCTGGCCGCCGCCACACGATACAATGAAGATACCGCAGGCCGTCTGCCGGCCCTGCACACTGTCAAATATTGATTCAGGAGTGTCTTAATATGAAAGCACGCATCCCCAAGCACCGCGAATTTATCATCGACTTCCCCAAGGAAGTCCCCGAAGCCAAGGCCAACGAGGGCTGGGACAAGCTGATGGCCATTGTGGAGGACTACAAAAAGAGCCACAACGGCCAGTCGGTTTACTCCCCCACCTTCATCGAGGACTGCGAGCCCGCCGTCAAGGAGCTGCAGAAAGAGTACGGCTTCACCTACACCATCCAGGAAACCAAGTGATCCCATGCCGGGCAGCCGCAGCGCCGCCCGGCATTTTTGCGCGCCGCGCGCCGAGCCTTTCTTTCAAAGGAGCCTGCCATGCCGGAACATCCCGCCCTGCACACCCCGCGGCTGACCCTGCGCCGCTTTGCCCCCGCCGACCGGGACACGCTGTTCGCCATTTTTTCGGACCCGCGCACCAACACCTTTCTGCCCTGGTTCCCGCTGCAAAGCCGGGAGCAGGCGCTGGAATTTTACGCCAGCCGCCACGCCGGCCCCGCCACGGCGTGGGAATACCACTACGCCGTCTGCAGGCGGGAGGACGACCTGCCCATCGGCTACCTGGACCTGGGCGGGGACTGCCACGACCTGGGCTACGGCCTGCGCAGCGACTGCTGGGGCCGGGGCTACGCGGCCGAGGCTGCCGCCGCCCTGGTGGCGCAGGCCCGCCGGGACGGCCTGCCCTGGCTGACCGCCACCCACGACGTGAACAATCCCCGCAGCGGCCGGGTGATGCAAAAGCTGGGCATGCGCTACTGCTACACCTACCGGGAACAATGGCAGCCCAAAAACATCCCGGTCAGCTTCCGGCTCTACCAGTTGAATCTGGACGGCGACCTCCGCCGCGTCTGCCGCCGGTACTGGGACGTCTCGGCCGAGCACTGGGTGGAAAGCGGCCTGTAAAGGCCGCGCCATACGCCATGCATGGTGTAGGGGACGAAGCCCGCATCGACCCATGAAGATGGCGGCAGCGGAAACCTTGCGAGTTTTGGTAAGCATCGCTCCGCAAGGCTCTTGCAGCCGTAAGCTCCCGCGGCGGGCGAGATCGCCCGCCCTACATTGCGGCCGTAAACGGGCGGTTTCACATGAAACGATGCCGCCCGCCAGACCCGGCGGCGGGCCGATGCAAAGCATCGGCCTCTACGCAGGGAGCGTGGTGCTCCGGAAGGATACTTGCAAAGCAAGGCGCCGCACCCCTCCGTCGGCTGACGCCGACAGCTCCCCTTGCAGGGGAGCCTTTCAGGCCCCCAAAGGGTCCCCCGCTAGGGGCTGCAGGGTCGAGCGCCCCGACGTCCTCCTGCCGCCCGGTCGCTCTCCCCCAAACATTCTCCCACCATCCTTATAAATTCCTTAGAATCTCCTGTTATGCTGGTCACGTACCAAACATCACAGGAGGTTTTTATCATGTCACATCTTTCCGCTGCCGCCGCGCCGCGGGCGCTGTCCGCCCGGCCGGGGCTTTCCGGCACCGCCCTCAAGACCATCGCGCTGGTGCTGATGGTGCTGGACCACATCCACTATTTCTTCGAGTTCACCGGCCTGGTGCCGCTCTGGTTCACCCAGCTGGGGCGGCTGTCCGCGCCGCTGTTTCTGTTCTGCACGGTGGAGGGCTTTGCCCACACCCATGACCGGCGCAAATATTTCTGGCGCATCTGGCGCATCTCGGCGGGCATGGGCCTTTTGCAGTTTTTGATGATGTACGCCGGCTTTGCCAACCGCCCGGACGGCTTTGTGCCGATGAACGCCATCTTTATGAACTTCGTCATCCTCATCCCCATCTGGCAGGGCATCGACTGGCTGCGGCAGCGGCGCATCGCGCGGGGCCTGGCCGCGGTGCTGATCCCGCTAATCGGCTGGCCGGCGCTGTTCATCGGGCTGTACTATGCGGTGGACAAAACACCGCTGGCCTGGCTGCTGGACTCGATTTTAGCGGGCATCGTCTACACCGTGCTGCCCAGCTGGACCTTTATCATGGACGGCGGCATCACCTATATTTTGGAGGGCATCGTACTGTACCTGCTGCGGCGGCACCGCGGCTGGCAGGCGGCAGCCTTTGTTGCGCTGGGGCTTCTGTTCTACCTGGCGTTGCCCATGCGCTACCTGATGGCCTCCGGCAGCTTTGCCCCCAGCCTGCTGTTTGACACCGCCTTCGAGTGGATGGGCGTGTTTGCCGTGGTGCCCATGCTGTTGTATAATGGACAGCGCGGCCGGGGCATGAAACAGCTGTTTTACGTGTTCTACCCCGCCCACGTCTACCTGCTGTATGCCCTGAGCTGGGGCGTGCTGCTGTTGACGCAATGACCGCCCTGCCTGCCGCGCCGCCGCGGCGGGCTTTTGCGGCAAAAAGGAGGAACCCATGGCACATATCCTTGCGGTGGACGACGACCGCGACCTGTGCGCGCTGCTGCGCACGGCGCTGGAGCGGGACGGCCACACGGTGCGGCTGCTGCACAGCGGCGCCGAGGTGACCGAACAGCACTGCGCCTGGGCGGACTGCATCCTGCTGGATGTGATGATGCCCGGCGAGGACGGCTTTGCCACCTGCCGGCGCATCCGCACGCTGGCCAGCTGCCCTATCCTGTTTTTGACCGCCCGCACCGCCGAGGCCGACATCCTGCGCGGGCTGGGCCTGGGCGGCGACGATTACCTGGCCAAGCCTTTCCGCATCGCCGAGCTGCGGGCCCGCGTCAACGCCCATCTGCGGCGGCAGAACCGCGCCCCGGCCCGCCGCATCCTGCGGGGCGGCGTCACCTTTGATCTGGCCGCCGGCGAGGCTTTTGCGGGCGAGACCCCGCTGCGCCTGACCCGCGCCGAGTACGCCATCTGCGAACATCTGGCCCTGCACGCGGGGCGCACCTTCTCGAAAGAGCAGATCTACGAGGCGGTGTTCGGCTTTGAGGGCACGGCGGATGACTCGGCCGTGACCGAGCACGTCAAGAACATCCGCGCCAAGCTGCGCGCCCACGGCCTGCAGCCCATCGAGACAGTATGGGGGATCGGATACCGATGGAAAAACGAGTGAAACGCCGCACCCGCACGCTGGGCGGGCTGCTGGCCAGCTACCTGCTGCGCACCGGGCTGGCCTGCGCGGCGGTGGCCGTGGTATGGTTCGCGCTGGTGCTGGTGCTGATCGAGGCAGGGTTCATCCTGCCGGCCAACAGCGCCGCCCGCGCGGCCCAGCAGGCCGCCGAGCTTTTGCCTGCCATGTCCGCCGACCATTTTGACGCCGGCGCTCTGCCCGACCTGTGCCGCTGGGTCCTGCTGGACGCCGGCACCGCCCCCAGCAGCCTTGCCGCAGCCGGGGACGTGCTGGCCACCAACATGACCGACGCCCAGCTGCAGCTTGCGCTGACACTGGACAGCCCCGCCCTGGGCGGCCAGTATTACCTGGACGTGCCGCTGATCGACGGTACACTGTGCCGGCTGCAATATGACTTTGTGGCCCCCTACGCCGACCCGGCGCTGCGGCGGGTGCTGCCGGATTTCCAGACGCTGTGGGCCGTGTTGCTGGTGCTGGCGCTGGCCGGAACGGTGCTTGCCATGACCCGCCGCACCGGCCGCCGCCTGCAGGCCGAGACCGCCCGCCTGACCGACGCCTGCCGCCGGCTGGCGGGCGGGGACCTGTCCGGCCAGCCGCTGGGCCACGCCCGCGTGCGGGAGTTTGAGCAGGCGCTGCGCACAATGGAGCGCCTGCGGGACGGGCTGGCGGACTCGCTGAAAGCGCAGTGGGCGATGGAGCAGCAGCGGTCGGAGCACATCGCCGCACTGGCCCACGATCTGAAAACGCCGCTGGCCATCATCCAGGGCAACGCCGAGCTGCTGGCCGAGGACGACCTGCCCGACGCCCAGCGCCAGCCGGTGGAGGCCATCCTGCGCGGGGCCGACCGGGCCGGGCAGTACCTGGCCGCCCTGCGGGACGCCGCCGGGGCGCAGCTTTCCCCCGCCCCGCCGGAGGATCTTGACGCCGCCGCCTTTGCCGCCGCGCTGGGCCAAACCGGCCAGGCGCTGTGCGCGCCGGCGGGGGTGGATTTCCGGCTGGAAAACGGCTTTGCCCCCGGCCTCTGCCTGCATGCCCGGCGGCAGAACCTGGGCCGCGCGGTGGAAAACCTGCTGGCCAACGCCGCCCGCTTTGCCCCCAAAGGCGGCGCCGTGACGCTGACCTGCCGGCTGGAGGGCGGCGACGCCCTGTTTGCGGTGCAGGACGATGGGCCCGGCTTCCCGCCGGAGATTTTACACGGCGGCGGGCAGATGCTGGCCACCGGCGACGCCGCCCGCACCGACGGCCACCAGGGCCTGGGGCTGTGGTTTGCCCGCACCGTGGCCGAAAGCCACGGCGGCAGCCTGACACTGGCCAACCCGACCGGCGGCGGCGCGCTGGCGGTGCTTCGCCTGCCGGCGGCAGACGGCAAATAAGCGCCTTCCAGCGGCAAAAGGCTTGTCTGCCGCGGAAAGCTGCGCTATAATAGGGGCGCCGGGGCGCCGCCCCGCGCACCGTACCATACCGGGAGGGGAGCTTATGAACCAGGCTGTCGAAACCATCCGCGCCCGCCTGCAGGCACTGCAGGACCGGGAATATCGGGCATTCCATTCCAGATTGGTCCCCACGGTGGACCCGGACACCATCATCGGCGTGCGGGTCCCCTTGCTGCGCAAACTGGCGCGGGAACTGTCCGCCACGCCGGAGGCCGCCGTCTTTATGGATGACCTGCCCCACCGCTATTACGAGGAAAACACACTGCACGGGTTGCTGATCTCCCGGATGAACGACTACGCCATGGCCGTGCGCGCGCTGGAACAGTTCTTGCCCTATGTGGACAACTGGGCCACCTGCGACAGCATCAGCCCGCGGGCTTTTGGCAGGCATCCGGACGAGCTGCCCGGCCAGCTGCACAGCTGGATGGCCAGTTCCCACCCTTACACCGTGCGGTTCGGCCTGGGCATGCTGATGCAGTTTTACCTGGACGATCAGTTCCAGCCCACCTATCTGGACTGGGCGGCCGAGGTCCACAGCGAGGAATACTACGTCAATATGATGGTCGCCTGGTACTTTGCCACCGCCCTTGCCAAACAGCCGGACGCCACGCTGCCGCTTTTGCAGCAGAACCGCCTGTCCACCTGGGTGCACAACAAGACCATCCAGAAAGCGGTGGAAAGCTACCGCATCTCCCCGGAACAAAAAGCTTATCTGCGCACGCTGCGCCGCAAATGACCTGCCCGCATCGACAAAGCGCCCCCGGAAGCAAATGCTTCCGGGGGCGCTTGCCGTGTCACCGGTTTTCGCGGCCGGCTTTCAGCTCGGCCAGGTATTCCTCCAGCTCGTCGATGTCCCGGTCGGTCAGGGCGTCGCTCTCGGCCATGGCGGCGATCAGGTTCTTGGCGCTGCCCTCAAACAGGCGCGAAAGCGCGCTGCGGCTTTCCACCGGCAGGTAGTCCCTGCGGGACAGCGCCGCCCGGTACAGGTATCCCCTGCCCTGCTTTTCCCGCGTTACACAGCCCTTGGCTTCCAGCCGGGACAGCAGCGCCAGCAGCGTGGTGCTGGCCCAGCGGTGCTGCGCAAGGCGGGCTTCCAGCTCAGGGCGGGTCAGGGGTGCGCCGGCCTGCCACAGAGCTTTCATCACTTCCAGCTCGGCGTCGGGCAGGCGTTTGGTTCGGTTATTCATGGGGGTTCCTCCTGTGGGCGGCGGTCAGGCGCCGTTGATGGTCTCCATGCTGTTGACGGTATGTTCCAGGATCAGCTGGCCGTTTTCCTCTCCCGTCATGCAGCGCACGATCGTTGCCGGGTTGGTCAGGATGGCGTCCACCGCGTCCTCGCCGTACCAGACGGTCCCGGTCCCGCCGTCGGCGGTCTCCACCGTCTCGGTACGTCCCTCAAAGCCAGCGCCGCTTTCGGCGTAGCGTTCCCGCAGTCCTTCCCGGAAAGCCTGGCTCTGCTGCTCAGTCATCACCTCGCCCAAAGTCAGGCTTCCGGTCCAGACTGTTGTGTAATCGTTGGTCAGGTTTTCCTGGTGCGCCCGGTACTCGGCAGAGACGGACAGCGCATCAAACGTGGTAATGTAGATAAATTCGGGCTGCGGCTCGCCCAGCGCGGCGGTGACGGCGTTTTCCACCGCCGCCCTCTCCCCGGCCGGGAAAGTTCCCATCACGCCCCAAAGCTGCCCTTGGGAGTTGAACTGCAGCGTCACATCCTGCAGCGTCTGCCCAAACAACTCGGCGCTGTCCAGCTGGATATAGTCCGCGCTGCCGGCGTATTGAGCGCCCGCGGCGTCCAGCGCGGCTGTCACCTCGCTGTATGTGCTGGTCCAGGGATATTCCGGCGCCTGGGCCAGCCCGGTATCCGCGGAGCCGGCCGTCTGGCATGCCACCAGGCTGCCGGCCGCCAGGGCGGCCAGCGCAAGGCAGGCCAGTGTGCCGCGCCCCCGGCGTCTGGGGGTCAGGTCCCACAGCTGGCGCAGGCGGTCGGCCCAGTCCCTGCGGGTCAGGGCAAAGCCGGTGGTCAGCGCCGGGGCGCGGCCCATGCGGGCGGCGTGGAGCAGCGCGTCGCTGTACGCCGCGCGGAAGGCGCTGCCCCGCCCCGCCGCCACCTGTTCGTCGCAGGCGGTCTCGATGTCCCGCCCCGCCCGCCGGGCCAGCAGCCAGACGGCGGGATTGTACCAGTGCAGCCCGCAGACAACGGTCAAAAGCAGCTTGAACGCCAGGTCATGCCGGCGCAGGTGAGTCAGCTCATGGATCAGCATCAAGTCGGCGCCGGCAGGAGCAGCCATACCGCGGGGCACCAGCAGCACCGGCCGCAGAACGCCCGCCGTCACCGGGGCGCGCACCGCAGCGCTGGCCAGCAGCCGGGGCGGCCGGTGCATGGGATGGAGATTCATGGCGTCCTGCAGGGCTTGGCGCCAGTCTTCCCCGGCCGGCACGCCTCGCCCCACGGCCCGGCGGCGCCAGACCAGATAGGCCGCTCCCTGCCACAGCAGCACCGCGGCGGCGCCGGCCAGCCACACTGCAGCCAGCAGCTCCAGCGGCGAGATCGCCAGCACAGCCGCGTGACCGGCGGCGTCAGCAGCGCCCTGCCCCGCCGTCCCGCCGGCTGCCGCCCCCTGCTGCGCAGCCAGCAAGGCCCCGCCTGTCTCCAGGCGGAAATCTGTTGCCGTCCATGCAGGCAGCGTAACGCGGGCGGGCGACAGTGCCGGCACAGCCAGCCGCAGCGGCAAAAGCAGCAGCGCCGCCAGGACCAGCCACACCCGGCACAGCCACCGCGCGCCGTACCGGCGGCGCAGGCGGCGGGCAAGCGCCAGCAGCACCAGCGCCGCGCATCCCAGCGGAATGCCCTGTGCCGCAAAGGCAAGCAACCAATCCACAACAGTAGGCACAAGATCACCTCCGATCCCCAGGCCGCGCCAGGGTACGCGGTTGCTGGGGTCTTTTTGATTCTACTTTCGTAGAATATCTTTGTGTATTTATTCTACATTCGTAGCAGATGTTTGTCAAGACGGCAGTTTCGACAAGTATTACAAGAAAAAATATTAAAAATGCCGATATATTCTATTTCTTATCTGTGCTATAATTATTCTGCCTTACAGAAACTGCATTATCTTTGGCGCTGACTCATAACTTGCGGAGCAAGTCAGCGCCTTTTTTGCGCGAAATTTGCATTTTCTGTTATGACCGCAGAAAGGCTATTTTGGGATTTTGAAAGGAGTAGGAATCTTTTGAAAACGAAAGAGAAACCGGCTGTGCAGACATGGTTTGCACGCCATAAAGCAGTATGGATTTCCGCCATCGTAATCTGCGTGATTACCGTCGTTTCGGTAATCGCTGCCCCCCGCATCATCGCCGCTTCTCAACCGCAGCAACCCGAAGTGATTACCGTTCCCACATTACAGCGAATTATCAATCTCAGCGATCTTTCCACATCCACCTCTGTATACAATGGCATTGCCGAAGTTACCGACGAGGATGACCCGGAAAAAATCGACTACTATGCGTCGTATAAAGCAAAAGTAAAGGCCGGTATCGACCTAAATGAAGTCACAATAGAGATTGATGACGAGGCAAAGATCGTATCCATCACATTACCCCAAGTCCATTTGACCGAAGTTAACGTAGACATTACTTCTCTGGATTATATCTTTCTGGACGACGGCGCCAACACCTCCACGGTTTCCTCCCAGGCATACAAAGCCTGCGAGGAGGACGCCAATGTCGAAAGTCAGCAGCAGGGTCAGATCCTTGAGTTGGCCCGTCAGAACGCAGAAAATACCATAAACGCGTTGGTCGAGCCTTTTGTGCAGCAAGCCGATGCGGCGTATATTGTAAAGATTGCATAAGGAGGGATAAACACAAATGAAACGGTTCTTTTGCATATTCCTTGGTTCCCTTCTGGTGACTGTATGTTGTTCTGCCTGCGGAACGCAACCGCAGCCGACGCCACAGATGGAACCGCAAACCACACAGATGCAAGCCATTTGCGAACTGGCAACAATGGACTGTTATTATCACAATGTGGCGAAATACTACAAGAAAGATGCCGAAAACTTTCTTTGGATGAGCAGGGACAAAAAGTTCTGGATCGAGTACAGCGGTGTTGTTCGGTTGGGAGTCGATGTTTCACAGGTCTCTTTTTCAATTGAAGGCACCGATGTGACCATTACGATGCCAAGCGCAGAGGTGCAAAGTACCAGGGTTGACTCCTCTTCTCTGAACGAGGATTCCTTCATCGTGGACAAAGATTCCGCTGATGTAACCGCCGCCGATCAGACTGCCGCCTTTGCGCAGGCTCAAGAGCAGCTGGAAGCAGACGCCCGCAATGATACTGCCTTGCTGGCCGAAGCCACCCAGCGCGCGAAATCTCTTTTGACTGACTACATCAACAATATTGGAGATGAAATGGGCGTCGAATACACGATACATTGGGTCGATATTCCTTCTTCCGGTGCATCGGCACCAGCAGAGGAAAGCGCCGCCGAATCGGCCGCATCAGACAACAGCGCAGCCAGCAACGCCGAGTAACAAAAGGATTCAGACCATTTCCACTTAGAACAGAAAGAACCGAGCGCAATATACGCTCGGTTCTTTCTGTTTTCACAAATTTCTTTTTTACCCTTACAGCTGGCAGGGCGCAAAGCCGTCCTTGCCCAGCACCTGGACCTTGTCGTAGCCCAGCTCTTTCAGCTTGGCGGCGGCCTGCTCGTAGCCGAAGGTCAGGTGGTCGGCAGCGTGGGCGTCGGCGGTGATGACCACGTTGCCGCTCAGCGCCAGCCACTCCTTCAAGATGGCGTCCGAGGGGAAGAAATCCTGCCGGAAGCCGCGGGCGATGCCGCTGGTGTTGAGCTCTAGCACGCAGCGGTTGCGGGCCGCCACGGCCAGCGCGTCGCTTGCCGCCTGATGGTAGCGGGGCGCGTCCTCGTCAAAGAACTTGCTGCCGCCGTTGATCTTTTTGATCAGGTCAAAGTGGCCCAGAATGGTGGGGCGCAGGGCGGCCAGCTTTTTGACATTGTCAAAGTAGGCCTCCACCGCAGCCAGGCCGTCGCCGTCAAACTCGGTGTTGATGCAGTCGGCCAGGTCGCTCTCGCGCCAGTCGATCTCGTAGTATTTGCCGGTCTTGGGGCCGTGGATGTAATGGGTGGAGCCGATCCAGTAGTCGTATTTGGACGGGTCGTCGTCCGAGAACAGGTCCCACTCCAGCCCGTACAGGATATCCAGCTTGCCGGCATACTGCTTTTGCAGCTTGGCCACATCGCCCTTGTAGCGGGCAGTGCGCACGGGGCTCATGCAGTATTCCAGGTCGCAGGGGGTGTGGCTGTGGCCGGTAAAGCCCAGCGTCTTGAGGCCCATGTGCCAGGCGGTCACCGCCAGTTCGTCCAGTGTGTTTTTGCCGTCGCACAGCTTCGAGTGTACGTGTACCGAGCTGAGCATGTATTCGCCTGCCATTACTGCATCCTCTCCTGCTTTACTTTATGGTCGATAACGTGCCGTTTTTCCAGTTCCTTTGTGATATCTTCCACCGAGATGCCCAGTTCGATCATCAAAACCAGCACATGGTAGGCCAGGTCGCTGATCTCAAAGATGGTCTCGGCTTTGTCCTGTTTCAGCCCTGCAATGACGACCTCGGTGCTCTCCTCGCCGACCTTTTTCAGGATCTTTTCC
>DWVD01000081.1 GCA_019120395.1 Candidatus Gemmiger faecigallinarum | reverse complement strand
GGTCCTCGTTGTTTGCCTTGCCGGTCACAGGCTTGTCGCACCGGTTGCCCGAGATGAACCGCTTGCCGTCCGCAAAGGTGTTGACGGTCAGCTGGCAATGGTTGCCGCATCCGTTGCACTGGACGGTCTTGACGGTCTGGCTGAACTGCTCCAGTTCCTCCTGGGTCAGCACGCTGCTGTGGGCGTTTTCACCCGCATGGCTGCGTCCGTGCAGGGCCGCACCGTAGGCACCCATCAGGCCGGCAATGTCGGGGCGGATGACCTCCACCCCCATCTCCTTCTCAAAGGCGCGGAGCACCGCTTCGTTGTAGAAGGTGCCGCCCTGGACCACGATGTTCCGGCCCAGCTCCTCGGGAGAGGAGGCCCGGATGACCTTGTAGATGGCGTTGCGCACCACGGACATGGAGAGGCCCGCGGAGATGTTCTCGATGGTGGCGCCGTCCTTCTGGGCCTGCTTCACAGAGGAGTTCATGAACACCGTGCAGCGGCTGCCCAGGTCCACGGGCCGGTCGGCAAAAAGCCCCAGGGCCGCAAACTCCTTCACGTCATAGCCCAGGGCCTGGGCGAAGGTCTGCAGAAAGCTGCCGCAGCCGGAGGAGCATGCCTCGTTCAGGAAGATGTCGCTGATGGCGCCGTCCTCGATCTTGAAGCACTTCATGTCCTGGCCGCCGATGTCGATGATGAAATCCACGTTGGGCATGAAATATTTGGCGGCGGTGAAGTGGGCCACCGTTTCCACCAGGCTGAAATCGGCATGGAAGGCGTTTTTGACCAGCGCCTCGCCGTAGCCGGTGGTGGTGACGCTGGCGATCTTCAAGCCGGGGTGTTTTTCGTACAGCCCGGTCAGCACCTGGCGCACCAGCGGGATGGGGTTGCCCAGGTTGGGCTGGTAGCTGGTGAACAGGATGTTTTTGTTGTCGTCGATGACCACCAGCTTGATGGTAGTGGAGCCGGAGTCGATGCCGATGTGCACCGGGCCCACATCCGTGCCAAAGGGCAGGCAGGGCACGGTGGCCTTCATGTGGCGGGCGTGGAACTCCTCGTACTCCTGCTTGCTGGCAAACAGCGGCGGCAGGCTGACGTAGGTGGCGGTGGCGCTGTAATCATCCAGGCGCTTTGCCACCTCGTCCAGGTCAAAGGCCTCGTCGGCGTAGTAGGCCGCGCCCAGCGCCACATAGAGCAGGCTGTTTTCGGGGCAGGTGCCCTTGACGTGCAGCGTTTCGTCAAAGCACTGGCGCAGCACGCCGGAGAAGGTCAGCGGGCCGCCCAGGTACAGCACGTTGCCCTTGATGGGCCGCCCCTGGGCCAGGCCGGCGATGGTCTGGTTGACCACCGCCTGGTAGATGGAGCGGGAAATATCCCCCGCCTGCGCGCCCTGGTTGATCAGCGGCTGGATGTCGCTTTTGGCAAAGACGCCGCAGCGGCTGGCGATGGTGTAGGTGCGGGTGGCCGTCTGGGCCGCCTTGTCCATCTCGTCGGCGGACATTTTCAGCAGCGTGGCCATCTGGTCGATGAAAGCGCCGGTGCCGCCGGCGCAGCTGCCGTTCATGCGGACCTCGGTGCCGTTTGTCAAAAACAGGATCTTGGCGTCCTCGCCGCCCAGCTCAATGATGCAGTCGGTGCCGGGGGCCAGGCGGTTGGCCGCCACGCGGGTGGCGAACACCTCCTGCACAAAGGGCACCTTGCAGCTGTCCGCCAGGCCCATGCCGGCGGAGCCGGAGATGGCAAGCAGCGCCTTTTCGCCGTGGAGATACTCTGCCTCGACGCGGGCCAGGATCTCGCGGCCCTTTTCCAGAATATGACTGTAATGACGTTCGTATGTGGAATATACCAGCTCGTCGGCGTCGTTCAAGACAACGCACTTGATCGTGGTGGACCCGATATCCAGCCCGACTCTCATTCGTTGATACCTCCCGAAAATGCGTGTGGTTCGATTTGGCGGCGCGCCGCGGCCGTTTTTGACCCGGCCGGGCGGACGGCTTGCAGGGCGGGCGGCCGGTCTTGTGGTCCCGGCGTCCGCCGCTGATAAAACAAATCAATATATTGTAGCGCACTGCGCGAAATTTGGCAAGATGGGGCGGCCAAAAGTTTTTTGGGCAAAACTCCCGGATCGTATCCTTCGGCAGCCCGCACACAAAAACAGCGCATCGGTCCCTGTTCCGATGCGCTGTTCCGGGGCGCGAAGCCCCATGCCAAAAGAAGAAAAAGAGGAGCGGAGATGAAAAAGATAGAAGCGGTTATCCTCATTTTCGGGGAGCCCTGTCTCCCCTAGCCTGGCGTCCCTGTTCGCCCTGCTTTTGAGGACAGTTATAGAATACCCGGTAATTGTGACAAAATGGTGACAAAATCTTCAACATTTCACGAAAGAAGTTATAATGAATTGTGAACCGGGCCCCCTGCCCCACTGTTCGGCCGTTTTTCGGCCCGGCAGGCGCCCAAAAGCCCCCACACCCACCACCAAAAAGGAAACCGACATGGCAAACCGCATCAACTACGAAAAAGAGATGGAAAAAACGCTGGACGCCCTGGCCGCCTGCGGCGAGCGCCCCCGGCTGCTGCTGCACGCCTGCTGCGCCCCCTGCTCCAGCGCCACGCTGGAACGTCTGGCCGGGCACTTTGACCTGACCATCCTGTATTATAACCCCAACATCTACCCGCCCGAAGAATACCGCCGCCGGGAAGCCGAGCTGGAACGCTTTGTGCAGGACGCCGGTTACACCGGAGTGCCGGTGGTGGAGCTGCCCTACGCCCCGCAGGAGTTTTACGGCGCGGTCAAAGGGCTGGAGGAGGAGCCGGAGCGGGGCGGCCGCTGCACCGTCTGCTACCGGCTGCGGCTGGAACGGGCGGCGCAGTATGCGGCGGCCAACGGGTTTGCGTGGTTCACCACCACGCTGTCCATCTCGCCGGTGAAGGACCCGGTAAGGCTGAACGCCATCGGGACCGAGCTGGCGGAGCAGTATGGCCTGCACTATCTGCAAAGCGAGTTCCGTAAAAAAGACGGCTACAAGCGCAGCCTGGCCCTGAGCGCCCAGTACGGGCTGTACCGGCAGGACTACTGCGGCTGCGAGTTCAGCAAGCGGGCGCGGGGCGTGTGAGGCGGGCTGCCGGCACCTGACGAGTTACTGGTCAGGTGCACCGGTGTGATGATCGCCGCCACCGGAGAAATAGCCAATGCAGGTGACAATAAGGCCGAACACAGCCAGAATAACACCCAGCCAAAAGAAAATCAGAAACATGGGAATGCTGAACAAAATAAGCGCGATGCCCATCAGCATGTGTTTCAAATTTCAATTTCTCAGTTAAAATTTCTATACCCCTTGAAAACACTGGTGTTCCCAGCGTTTTCGCCACCTCGGTTTGGCCCTTTTCCCTCATTTTTTCCCTTGCGAGAAGAAATGAGGGAAACTTTTTTCAGGCCGTCCCTACAACCTTATCCAGCAGCCTTGCGGAAGTTCGCTTGGCCTCTCTGGTGGCGTGGGCGTAAATGTTCATTGTGGTACTTACATCAGAATGTCCCAGCAGCTCCTGCACATCCTTGGGTGCGGCTCCGTGAGAGAGAAGGTTGGTCGTATATGTATGCCTCAACAGATGGAAATGAAAATCAT
>DWVD01000080.1 GCA_019120395.1 Candidatus Gemmiger faecigallinarum | reverse complement strand
GGCGTCCACGTTGCCGGTGCGCTCGCCGTTGCCGAACAGGCAGCACTCGATCCGCTGGGCCCCCGCCAGGACGGCCAGCTCGGCGCAGGCCACGCCGGTGCCGCGGTCGTTGTGGGGGTGGGTGGAGAGGATGACGCTGTCCCGGTTGTGGAGGTTGGCCGAGCAGTATTCGATCTGGCTGGCGTAGACGTGGGGCATACTCATCTCCACCGTGACGGGCAGGTTGATGATCATGGGCCGGTCGGGGGTGGGCTGCATGATGTCGATAACGGCGTTGCAGACTTCCAGCGCGTAGTCCGGCTCGGTGCCGGTAAAGCTCTCGGGGCTGTACTCGAACAAAAAGTTGCCCTCGTACTCCTCGCTCAGCTGCTTGACCAGCTTCGCGCCGTCCACGGCAATCTGCTTGATCTCCTCCCTGGATTTTTTGAACACCTGCTCCCGCTGGGCCACGCTGGTGGAGTTGTAAAAGTGGATGACCGCCCGCGGCGCGCCCTGCACCGCCTCAAAGGTCTTGCGGATGATGTGGTCGCGGCACTGGGTCAGCACCTGCACCGTCACGTCGTCGGGGATGCGTTTCTCATCGATCAGCTTGCGCAGAAACTCATACTCGGTCTCGCTGGCGGCGGGGAAGCCCACCTCGATCTCCTTGAAGCCGATCTTCAACAGCATCTCGTAAAATTCCAGCTTCTCTTCCAGGCTCATAGGCACGATCAGGCTCTGGTTGCCGTCCCGCAGGTCGACGCTGCACCAGATGGGGGCCTTTTCAATGTGGTCCTTTTTCATCCAGTCGTACATGTGCCCCGGCTCCTCCGGCGGGGGATAGTAGCCAATGTGATATTTGGTTGCGTCCATCATGGAAATCTGCCTCCTTCAAGCAGGGCGGCGGGGCTTTGCCCCCGCGCCGCCTGTGGCCGCGCCGCCGTGGGGCGGGCGGCGCCCGTGTGCTGCCTTTGGAGGGAAAAACGGGTAAACAAAAACCCGCCCCTCAAAGGCACGTTGCCTTTGAGAGACGGGAGCAAATCTTGAAAATTGCCGTACCCGCGGTACCACTCTCGTTGCCGCCTGACGGCGGCCCCTCTGTACGATCAGCCGAAGCGAATCGCGCCTGCATGATAACGGTCAGGTTCCGTCCGCGCCTAACGCTTTTGCGCTCAGCGCGGCTGCTCAGGGGCCAGTGACGCGAACCCGCCCGCACCGCCTTGCACCAACCGGCGGCTCTCTACAGCTGGGACCTGGGGTCGCTTTCTCCCCGTCAACGCATTTTGCTTTGATGTGTTAAAGTCTAGCAGGTTTGCCCGGCGCTGTCAAGCGGCACCGGGAAAGGCGGCGCAAGATTTGTGCACAGCTCCCAAATCGAGCTGGGGTATGCTTGTGCAAAACTTACAAAAACCTGCCGCGGCCGGGCGCCCCGGCGGGTCAGGCGGAACCGCATTTGTCGGCGTCGATGGCAAGCACCACCATCAGCGCGCACAGGGCGTCCTCGTCATACTCGGTCTCGATGGTATAGGTGTCGGTCCAGTGGAACAGCTCTTTGCGGATCACCGCGGCGGTGCTGCCGTCCCGGCGCAGGATCTGGTAGTCCCATTCCAGCCAGTTGCCGGTCACGCGCCAGCCGCAGCAGTCCAGGTCATACGCGGGGGAGAGGAAGGTGAATTCCCGTTTCAGCGTGCCCACGTGTTCGTCCCCGATATAAAAATCGAACCGGGGCAGCAGGGTCAGCACCTGCTCCTTGACGGTGGCAATGTGCCGGCCGGCGTCGTCCAAAATGTGCAGGCAGTGCCCCCAGCTCAGCTGGCCCTCCACCGTGTAGAAGGTCGAGCCGTCCTCCAGGTAGATATCGTAACTGTCGAACCAGGAAAAGAACCGCTGCTTAAAATACAGTTTCATGCACAGCACCTCCCCGCTGCGGTGTGAAAGCCGGGCAAAGGCGGGTCAGGCATCGGCCGCCTCGCCGGCGTCGGAAACCGCTCCTTCCGGCTCGGGCGCTTCCGACGTCACCCGCGCCGACACAGCCAGCGGGTCCGGCAGGCCGCCGTTTTGAATCTGCTGCAAAACCGTGGGCACGCCGGGGAAAAACTTGGCGATGCCGCTGCCCTTGCAGTGCAGGCCGTCGAAAAAGTCGCTTTCCTCCAGCCCTTCGATCAGGGTGGGGTCGTAGCTGCCGTACAGCGGGATCCCGTTTTCGGCGCAGTACTGCCGTACCCAGGCTTCCACCTGGAAAAAGCCCTGATGCAGTTCCGGCTCGGTCAGCAGATAGTTGTACAGATACGGGTGCCACGGGCTGAGCACCAAAATCACCGTGGTGCCCTGGCTGCGTGCGTACCGGATAAAGGCGTCGAAAGCCTGGCACTGGGTGTCGCTCATCGCGTCGAAGCCTTCCATGTGCACGCTGTTGAAGGTGGTGGAAGCTGCCGCCGCGTCGGCCAGCACCTGGTCCACCGGGCGCTCGCGGAATTCCTCGAAATACAGCACGCTGCCGTCCGCGCGCTTGATGTTGGAGGTCTGGTGCATCGGGTCGCCCTCGACGGGGTTGAAGTCGATGGGGTTGCCGTCCTCGTCGGTGATGGTGGACTGACCGCGGTTTTTGAAATAGTAGTCCACATTGCCCTGAAAATAGGCCGGCTCGGCCAGCGCTTTCCACAGTTCCACCTGGTCGGGGGCTTCGTAGTCGGTCTCGACGCCCAGGACGTTGGTCAAAAACTCGTCGTACAGCTCGGCGTCGGCGCGGTCGTCAAAGGCGGCCTCGCTGTTGTAAAAGACCCAGGGGTCCACGCTCCAGATCAGCACCTGGGGCGTTTTGCCGTAGGTGACCATCTTGTAATAGCTGGTCATGTTGTCGCGCACGTCCGCGCCGGTGACGCCCATGTTGAAAAAGCTGTCGCTGCCCACCAGCTCGCTGGTGAACTGGAGCACCCGGCTGGAACCGATACCGATCACCTCCGGCGCCTCGGGCACGTCCTGGGCGTACAGCTGCACCACCTGGCGCTCGTCCATCTGGTCGTAGTTGGTCACGTCGTAGCCCTGCAGCATCAGGTCGACGATCCGCCGCGGCGCCAGTGCGCCCTGGAACAGGCCGCTGCAGTCCACGTTATAGCTGAACGCCACCATAAAAACCAGGATGGGCGCCAGCAGCGCAAACTTGAAGATGGTTTTGCCGCCGAAATACAGCCGCCGCGCCAGCCCCACAAAGAAACGCCGGATCAGCCCGGGCTTTTTTTTGCGGGGCGCGCCCGCGGGACGGGCGCTCTCTGCGGGCCGGGGCGGCTGCCCCGCGCTGCGGCGGACCGGGGTCGGGGCGGAGGGGCGGGGCGTGCGGTAGCCGTCGGGATCGGCACGGTAAACTTGACGCTGTTGCATAGCAAATGCCACCTCCCGTCAGTAGTTCTGATAGATGAACGCCGACTGCCCGAACACGGCGAAGAACAGCACCGCCGCGCCCATGGCGTAGTACAGCGTCCAGCGCAGCACAAAATTCTGCTTGCGGATCCACTGGGCCACATTGCGGCCGTTGCTTTCCACAGCCAGCACGATCAGCGTGCCGCAGGTCAGCATGGCTGGCAGGCGGCCGTCGATCCGGCAGTCTGCCAGCGTGGCGCAGACCTGCGCCCAGGCGTCCGCCATGCCGTGCCAGCCCTGCGCCAGCCCGCGGTAGACCGCGTAGGGATCGGCACGGTACAGCGCGCTGGCAAAAAAGACCATCGTCACGCAGAACAGCAGATAGACGATGCCGCGCTGGATCCACCGCCGCACTCCGTCGATACGGTAAAGCGGGTTGTACCGGGCCAGCACGCTGCGGGGCCTGCGGGTCAGCACGGCGGCGACCGAGATCACCCCGCAGGCAAGGCCCCACATCAGGTAGCGCCAGTCAGCGCCGTGCCAAAGCCCCGACACCAGAAAGACGATCAGAATGTTGAACAGATGCCGCACGGCGCTGCAGCGGCTGCCGCCCAGCGGAAAATAGACGTAGTCCCGGAACCAGCTTGTCATGCTGATGTGCCACCGCCGCCAGAACTCCGCAAAGCTGGTGGCGCCGAAGGGGGACTGGAAGTTCTCGATCAGGTCATAGCCCAGGATGCGCGCCGCGCCCAGCACGATGTCGCAGCAGCCGGAAAAGTCCATATACAGCTGCAGCGCAAACAGCAGCGTGGCGGCCGCCAGGTTAGGGCCGGACATGTTGGCGTAGTCGCTGTATACCAGCGAGACATAGACGGCCAGATTGTCGGCGATGACCATCTTTTTCATATAGCCCCAGGCCATACGGAACGCGCCGCCCGCGCTGCGGGAATAGCTGAACCGGCGGGATTTTTCGATCTGCGGGCGCAGGTGGGGATAACGCTCGATGGGGCCGGTGATCAGCGCGGGGAAAAAGCTGACGAACATCGCATAGTGCAGGATGTTGTACTCCACCTTGCACCGCCGCTTGAACACGTCGATGGTGTAGCTGAGCGCCGCAAACGTGAAATAACTCAGCCCCAGCGGCGCGACCAGGTCAAAAGAGTAAGGCTCCAGACGCTGGCCCAGCAGCCCGGCCAGGTTGACCAGGCCCAGGTCAAACAGATCCCAGTATTTGTAAAACAGCAAGATGCCCGCCGCGGTAAAGATCGCCAGCAGCAGGAAGATGACCCGCACCGCACGGTTTTTGCTTTTGCCGATGGCCAGCCCGGCGGCCCAGGTCACCACCGTCGCGCCCAGCAGCACGGGCGCCAGGGCGCGGTTTTCCGGCGTGTAACAGAAATAGGCGTAACTTGCAATCAACAGGAAATAGGGCCGCGCGACCCGCGGCAGAACATAATTGAGAACCGCCACGGCCGCAAAAAAGCCGAGAAACTCCAGCGTAGTGATCGACACGTTCCTTCACATCCAGCCGCCGCAAAGGGCAAAATTTTTTACATGCGATGCCGCAAACCAACAGGCGCCCGCCGGCGCCTCAATCTCCGCGCCGGTCCTCCGGCGGCAGCCGCCGTTCCAGCTTCCGGACCCGCTCTTCCAGAAGCGCATTTTCCTGGGTAAGGCGCTTGCACTTGTCGGCCAGCTGCGTGATGGCGATGCTCAAACTCAAAAGCACCACCAGCACAAAGCAGAACATCAAAAGAAATACCAGGTTGACCGGCATCTCAATGTCCAGGATGTCCCGCAGGACAAACACCACGTAGGGGCAGGCGGCAAAAATAACAAGCACGATGGACAGCCCCAGCCACAGCAGGCTGTACTTGACTGTCATCAGCCCTTTTTTCAGAAAGACAAAGATCACCGCCAGCAGCACCAGCGCGCCCAGCAGCATATATGCCTGGAATTGTACGGTCATAACGTACCTCCGTGGATTGCTTGTTTGTTATTCCCGGCCGGGGCGGCGGCGCTTGATGGCCAGCCGGTCGATCACCAGCGACAGCGATACTTTGACCATGTAGTAGACGCTTTTCACCGCCGAAATGCTGGACACGCCGCCCAGCCGCTCGTGCATGACCACCGGGGCCTCGCCCACGCGGAACCCGGCCAGGCTGGCGGCCAGGATGGCCTCCGGCTCGGGGTAATCGGTGGCGTAATGGCGGGCAAAGTAGGCGGTCATCTCGACGCTGGTGGCGCGGAACCCGCTGGTCACATCCGATACCTTCCGCCCGCAAAGCAGGCGGATCATGCCGCTCAAAAAGCGGATGCCCACCCGGCGCATAAAACTGGTCTGGAACCCCTCGTGGGTGATAAAGCGGCTGCCGATGCACATGTCCAGCTTGCCGGAAGCCACCGGCTCCACCACGGTGGAAAGGTACGCGGGGTCGTGCTGGCCGTCGCCGTCCATCTGCACCGTCACGTCGTAGCCGTGCCGCTGCGAATAGAGATAGCCGCACTGGATGCCGCCGCCGATGCCCAGGTTGACCGGCAGGTCCAGGAAATTGTAGCCGTGGCTGCGCAGCAGATCGGCGCTGTGGTCGGTGGAGCAGTCGTTGATGACCAGATAATCCGCCCAGGGGCAGGTGGCGCGCAGCCGCTCCACCACCTGGACGATGTTCTCCTGCTCGTTGTAGCAGGGGATCAATACCAGCACTTTGGGGGGTGTGTTCAAGGGAACGCCTCACTTCCTGCGCAGGACGATGCCTGCGCGTAGACCTTGCGGTCCTTATTGTATACAGAGCGGGGCGGATCTTCCGCAGCCGCTGTGCGTCTGCCTCTCAGCGTGCGGGGCCGCCGTCCAGGATGACCTGTTCCAGACGGCGCAAAAGCGCGCTGCGGCGGTAATGTTCCAGATAATAGACCTTGGCGCAGCGGCCCATCTCGGCCCGGCGGCCGGACGGAGCCTGCACCAGCCGGAGCAGGTTTTCGGCCAGGGCGTCGGCGTCGCAGGCGGGACTGACCGGCCCGCAGCCGGCGGCGCGCACCGCGTCGGCACCGGCGCCGTCCATGCTGGCTACCACCGGCTTGCCGGCGGCCATGTAGCTGGCAAGCTTGGCCGGCACCGTCAGCCCCAGGTCGGGCGAGTCGGACAGCGAGATCAAAAGCGCGTCGGCCAGTGTGGTGAACCGGGGCACGTCTCGGGCCGGCACGCTGCCGTAAAAAGTCACATAGTCCCCGGCGTCCAGCTCGCGCACCAGAGTTTCCAGGCCGGCGCGGCTCATGCCGTCGCCCACCAGAAGCAGGTGCAGCCTGTCCGCCCCGGCGGCCCGCGCCTTTGCCACCGCGCGGATGACGGTGTCCAGGCTCTGCGCCGGGGTAAAGGTGCCGGTGAACACCAGGTTGAACCGGCCGCCGAACCGCTCGGCCAGGCCGGCGTCGGGGCAGGGGATGGCGTAAAAATCCTCGCAGTACTGGGGGATGACCGCCACCTGCTCCGGCGGTTTGCCGGTGCGCCGGCACAGCCGCTCTTGCAGCGGCGCGCTCATGGCGATCAGTTTGTCGCACCGGCGGTACAGCCAGTCGCTGACTTTCTGCGCAGCGCCGCGCAGAAAGCTGTTTTTCACCGGCAGCACGCTGTACAGGTTTTCCGGCCAGATGTCCAGCACATAGTTGACGCAGGGGATATGGTGCTTTTCGGCATAGACCACCGCCGGCCAGCACATCAAAACCGGGCTGGTGTTGAAGCAGAACACCGCATCGTAGCCGCCCGGCAGCCGGGAAAGCGCCCACCGGGCGTTCCACGGCCAGCTGACATAGTTCAAAAAGATGCGCACCGCGGTGTTGCCCTTGCGGGGGATCTCCCGGCAGCGGTAAACGTTCGCCGTGCGGTAATGTTCCTCAAAGGGGCCGTGGCTGTCGTAGCCGTCGAACCATTCGCCCTTGGGGTAGTTGGGCAGGCCGCACAGCACGTCCACCTCGATGCCGTCGTCGAGGAAGCCCTCCACAATATCGTTGATGCGGAAATTTTCCGGCCAGAAATGCTGTGCCACCACCAGAATCCGTTTGCGCATACAGGCAATATCCTTTCCCTGGCGCAGCAGTCACACGCCGGAACTTTTTGTCGTATCGTTTGTTTCCGCCGCCCGCAGGGGCGCGGGGCGGAAAATCCCGCCCGTGCAGGGCGTCAACCCTTGCGCCACACCATCTTGTTGACCACGCCGGTGTAGCTCTGGATGATCTTGACCACCTTGTTGGACACATCCTCGGTGTAATAAGGCACCGGGATGCCGTCGTCGCCGTTTTCCCGCATGGCCACGGCGGTGGCCACCGCCTGCTCCACGCCGCCCTCGGCGATGCCGGCCAGCACAAAGCAGCCCTTGTCCAGGGCTTCCGGCCGCTCGGTGGAGGTACGGATGCAGACGGCGGGGAAGGGGTGCCCCACGCTCAAAAAGAAACTCGACTCCTCCGGCAGCGTGCCCGAATCGCTCACGACGCAGAAGGCGTTCATCTGCAGGTGGTTGTAGTCGTGGAAGCCCAGCGGCTCGTGCAGTTTGACGCGGGGGTCCAGCCGGAAGTTCATCGCCTCCAGCCGCTTGCGGCTGCGGGGATGGCAGGAATACAAAATGGGCATGTCGTAGGCTTCCGCCAGATGGTTGATGGAGGTGAACAGGTCGAGGAAGTTTTTCTCGGTGTCGATGTTTTCCTCCCGGTGGGCGGACAGCAGCATATATTGGTGTGGTTCCAGGCCCAGACGTTTCAGCACGTCGCTGGCCTCGATCTTGGCAAGGTTGGCGTGCAGCACCTCGGCCATGGGGCTGCCGGTCACAAAGGTGCGCTCCTTGGCGGAGCCCTCGGCGTTCAGGTAGCGGCGGGCATGCTCGGAGTAGCACATGTTCACGTCGGCAATGTGGTCCACGATGCGGCGGTTGGTCTCCTCCGGCAGGCACTCGTCAAAGCAGCGGTTGCCGGCCTCCATGTGGAAGATGGGGATGTGCAGCCGCTTGGCCCCGATGGCGCACAGGCAGCTGTTGGTGTCGCCCAAGATCAGCAGCGCGTCGGGCTTCTGCTCCGCCATCAGCGCATAGGATTTGGCAATGATGTTGCCGATGGTCTCGCCCAGGTCCTTGCCCACTGCGTCCAGGTAAAAGTCCGGCGCACGCAGGCCCAGGTCCTCAAAAAAAATCTGGTTCAGGGTATAGTCATAGTTCTGCCCCGTATGGACCAGGATCTGGTCAAAATACTTGTCGCACTTTTTGATGACGGCCGACAGCCGGATGATCTCCGGCCGGGTGCCGATGACGGTCATAAGCTTTAACTTGTTCACGCTGCAACAATCCTTTTTCTTGAATTCCAACAGATTCGCGCCGCATCCGGCGGCAAATGGCCGGCTGCCAGGCCCCAAGGGGGGAAAAAATGAGCCTTTGGGAAAAACGCCCGCCGCCATCGGTTCGCCTGGCTACAGAATGATCGGAAAATCCAGGGCGGAACGGGCGGGTTTCCGGGGGTTAAAATAAACCTGGATGCACCGGTTCTTCGGCAGAACAGGCGGCACCCAAAGCAGACGGCTGCGCCCGGTATACTCTATGCCGTCCACAGTATAGCGGTAGTTGATGCGGTAAGGATGAATTTCTGGCCCCGGTACGGAGAGGGTCAGGTTGACTTTGGCAATGCTTCGGGCCACTTTGACAGCGTATCCGGTCACAGAATGTCCCTTTCGCACCAGAACACGGTCCTGACGCAGGGCATACCCTACCAAGAAAATCAGGCTGCCACCGGCAAGCAGTAGCACCGGGGCCAGCGGCAGCGGGGCGGGGGAAAAGCACCAGGCCAGTCCAAGCAGGCACAAGATTCCACCAACCAGTCCGACCGGGCTGGCCAGCAATATGGCTATCAGCATCCGCAACATGGCAAAGTCTCCTTTTTTAGCCCGACGCCAGCCCTAAAATTACACCTGCATCGCGTAGGTGTCCGGGTGTTCGGGGTCAAAGGCTTCGTTGGCCCACATCACCGTCACCATGTCGCCCTCGCCCACATTTTCAATGTTGTGGGTGTAGCCGCAGGGAATATCCACCACCTGCAGTTTTTCGCCGCTGACATGGTACTCGATCACCTCGTCCGAGAAGATCTGCCGGAAGCGGATGACCCCCTCGCCCTTCACTACCAAAAATTTCTCGTTCTTGGTGTGGTGCCAGTGGTTGCCTTTGACGATGCCGGGGCGCGAGATGTTCACGCTGACCTGCCCACGCTCCGGTGTGCGCAGAAACTCGGTAAAGCTGCCGCGGGCGTCGCAGTGCATGTTCAGGTCGTAGGCAAATTCGTCCGCCGGCAGGTAGGACAGATAGGTGGAGTAGAGCTTTTTCTCAAAACTGCCCGCCGCCAGTTCCGGCACGGCCAGCGTGGGCAGGCCGTCGGCGCCCAGCGCCCTGGCGGCCGCGCCGCCGCGGGCTTTGGCAAAGTTCTGGATGGTCTCGGCCAGCTGGCCCAGCGTCACGGTGTGCACCGGGTGGATGCGGCAGCGGTTTTCGCTGTCGCGCACGGCCTCGCCCCGTTCCATCGCGTCCAGGATGCAGGCCACCACGTCGTCAATGTAGACCAGCGGCAGCGCAAAGTCCGGGTCGCGCACCTGGATGGGCAGCCCGCGGGCAATGTTGTGGCAGAAGGTGGCCACCACGCTGTTGTAGTTGGGGCGGCACCATTTGCCAAACACTCCCTCCATGCGGAACACATACACCGGCGCGCCGGTGCGCTGCCCGTGGGCAAAGATGGCCTCCTCGGCCTGCAGCTTTGATTTGCCGTAGTCGTTATCCAGCGCGGCCTGCACGCTGGAGGTCACCAGCACCGGGCAGGCGTTGCCGGCGGCTTCCAGGTCGGCCAGCAGCAGGTCGGTCAGGCCGGAATTGCCGGCGTAAAATTCGCCGGGGTCTTTGGGCCGGTTGACGCCGGCCAGGTGCACCACAAAGGCGGCCTTTTGGCAGTAATCTGCCAGCGTTTCCGGCGTGTCGTCCTTCTCAAAGCAGAGCAGGGAAGTGTACCCCCTCGCCGTCAGCTCGGCTGCCAGGTTTTTGCCCACAAAGCCGCCCGCGCCGGTGATCAGGATGGGGCTGTCTTTCGTCAGTGCCATGGCTTACTTGCCGGCTTTGGCCAGCTCCTCCTTGATATAATCGGTGGTCATGATCTTCTCGATGGTCTCGGCTACGTTCAGGCGGCGGGTGTTGTGGCTGGTGTAGTCCTCGTCCGTCTGGGTGTGCACCTGGCCCTTGATAAAGTATTTGTCGTAGTTCAGGTCGCGGTTGTCGGCAGCGACGCGGAAATAGCCGCCCATGTCCTCGCTGCGGGTGCGCTCCTCCTTGGTCATCAGCGTTTCGTACAGCTTTTCGCCGTGGCGGGTGCCGATGATGCGGGTGCTGGTGTCGCCAAACAGCGTCTGCACCGCCTTGGCCAGGTCGCCGATGGTGGAAGCGTCCGACTTCTGGATGAACAGGTCGCCGGGGTTGGCGTGCTCAAAGGCGAACATGACCAGGTCCACCGCCTCGTCCAGGTTCATCAAAAAGCGGGTCATGTTGGGGTCGGTAATGGTGATGGGGTTGCCGGCCTTGATCTGCTCCACAAACAGCGGGATCACCGAGCCGCGGCTGCACATGACGTTGCCGTACCGGGTGCAGCAGATGACCGGCCCGCCCCGCTGGGCGGACACGCGGGCGTTGGCGGTGATGACATGCTCCATCATCGCCTTGGAGATGCCCATGGCGTTGATGGGGTAGGCGGCCTTGTCGGTGGACAGGCAGACCACCCGCTTGACGTTGGCCTCGATGGCCGCGTGCAGCATGTTGTCGGTGCCCTCGATGTTGGTGCGCACCGCCTCCATGGGGAAGAACTCGCAGGAGGGTACCTGCTTCAGCGCCGCCGCGTGGAAGATGTAGTCCACGCCGGGCATCACGTCCCGCAGGCTCTGGATGTTGCGCACGTCGCCGATATAAAATTTGACCTTCTGGTAATACTCCGGATAGTTGGCCTGCAGCTCGTGGCGCATGTCGTCCTGCTTCTTCTCGTCGCGGGAGAAGATGCGGATCTCGCCGATGTCGGTGGTCAGAAAATGCTTGAGCACCGTGTGGCCAAAGCTGCCGGTGCCGCCGGTGATGAGCAATGTCTTGTCGTGGAAAATCGTATCTGCCATAACAGCCTCCCAGGGGCAGGGCGCGCCGCGGCGGGGCGTTCCGGCGCCGGGCACACATCCCCATTTCATCTAATCTTAACCATTCTATCATAAATACCGCCGAAAGAAAAGCCTTGCCCCCGACGCATCCGCCCGATTTTGCTGAAATTCGCGCCAAAACCGGCAGGCGGGGGACATTTGCCCCGCGCCGCCGCTCCGGCGGTTGGAAAACCGGGGCGTTTGTGCTAGAATACAAGACAGAAGCCCCGCGGCATGCCCGGCGCGTGTCCTGTCGCGCCAATGCCATGCCATACTATGGATACAGAGAAAGGAAGTTGCCACCATGCGCGCTTACGAACGCTTTCTGCGGTATGTGAAGGTGCATACCACCTCCGACCCCACCAGCCCCAGCCACCCCACCACGCTGCGCCAGTTTGACCTGGCCAACCAGCTGGTGGAGGAGCTGAAAGCCCTGGGCCTGGCCGACGCCCGTGTGGACGAGCACTGCTACGTCTACGCCGCCATCCCCGCCACCCCCGGCTGCGAGGACGCCCCGGCCATCGGCTTTATCTCCCACATGGACACCACTGACGACGCCCCCGGCGAGAACGTCAACCCCGTCCTGCACGAAAACTACGACGGCGGCGACGTGACGCTGCCCGCCACCGGCGCGGTCATCCGCGCGGCCGAGTTCCCGTTTCTGGCCGGGCTGAAGGGCCAGACCCTCATCACCACCGACGGCGCCACGCTGCTGGGCGCCGACGACAAGGCGGGCATCGCCGAGATCGTCACCATGGCCGAGCGCCTGCTGGCCGAAAACCGCCCCCACGGCAAGATCTGCATCGGCTTTACCCCCGACGAGGAGGTGGGCCAGGGCGCGGACCTGTTCGACGTGGCGGGCTTCGGCGCCGACTTTGCCTACACGGTGGACGGCGGCGACGTCAACGAGATCAACTACGAGAACTTCAACGCCGCCGCGGCGGTGGTGACGGTGCATGGTCTTTCGGTGCATCCCGGCTCGGCCAAAAACGCTATGAAAAACGCCATGAACATCGCCCACGAGTTCCACGCCGCGCTGCCCGCCTTCGACCGCCCCGAACACACCGAGGGCTACGAGGGCTTTTACCACCTGACCAGCATGGCGGGCGACGTGACCACCGCCAGGCTGGGCTATATCGTCCGCGACCACGATCCCGCCCGCTTCAACGACCGCAAGCGGGAACTGGCCCACATCGCCGCCCGCCTCAACGACAAATACGGCGAGGGCACCGTCGAGCTGGACCTGAAGGACAGCTATTACAACATGATCGAAAAGATCGAGCCCCACTTCCACCTGGTGGAAAACGCCCGCAAGGCCATCGCGGCGGTGGGGCTGGAGCCGGCCAACGTGCCCATCCGCGGCGGCACCGACGGCGCGATGCTCAGCTTTAAGGGGCTGCCCTGCCCCAACCTGGGCACTGGCGGCTTCAACTGCCACGGCCCGCTGGAGTGCGCTACCGTCGAGAAGCTGGACCAGATGGTGGAGGTCCTGCTGCACATCGTGGAGCTGTACCGGCAAAAGCAGTAAGCGCCCGCCCCGCGGCGGCGCAGCCAAAACATTGCAGCAACAAGAAAGAAACAGGGGAAGCCCCGGCCAACGGCCGGGGCTTCCCCTCTTTTTGTTCTGTTTGCGGCCGCCGCGGTTACCCGGCAATGGAGTTGCCGGTGTACAGCTGGTAGTAGCGGCCCTTTTGGGCGATCAGCTGGTTGTGGGTGCCGCGCTCGATGATGCGGCCCTGCTCCAGCACCATGATGCAGTCGGAGTTTTTGACGGTGGACAGCCGGTGGGCGATGACAAAGGTGGTGCGTCCGGTCATCAGCGCGTCCATGCCCTGCTGCACCAGCTGCTCGGTGCGGGTATCGATGGAGCTGGTGGCCTCGTCCAAAATCAGCACCGGCGGGTCGGCCACGGCGGCGCGGGCGATGGCCAGCAGCTGCCGCTGGCCCTGGCTCAGGTTGACGCCGTCGCCGGTCAGCAGGGTGTTGTAGCCGTCGGGCAGGCGGCGGATAAAGGCGTCGGCGTTGGCCAGCTTTGCGGCCGCCATGCACTCCTCGTCGGTGGCGTCCAGGCGGCCGTAGCGGATGTTTTCCATCACGGTGCCGGTAAACAGGTGGGTGTCCTGCAAAACGATGCCCAGGGAGCGCCGCAGGTCGGCCTTTTTGATCTTGTTGATGTTGATGCCGTCATAGCGGATCTTGCCGTCGGCAATGTCGTAAAAACGGTTGATCAGGTTGGTGATGGTGGTCTTGCCCGCGCCGGTGGAACCGACAAAGGCGATCTTCTGCCCCGGTGTGGCGTACAGCTTGATGTTGTGCAGCACGATCTTGCCCGGCGTGTAGCCGAAATCCACGTCGTCAAAGGTGATGTCGCCCCGCAGGCGGGTGTAGGTGGTGGTGCCGTCGTGGTGGGGGTGCTTCCAGGCCCATACGTTGGTGCGCTCGGCGCATTCCTCCAGTGTGCCGTCGGCCTTCTCGCGGGCGTTGACCAGCGTCACGTAGCCGCTGTCTGCCTCCGGCGCCTCGTCCATCAGGTCAAAGATGCGCTTTGCGCCGGCCATGGCCATGACGATGCTGTTGGTCTGCTGGCTGACCTGGCTGACCGGCTGGGTGCCGTTTTTGTTCAGCGTCAAAAACGACACCAGCGCGCCCAGCGTCAGGCCGCCGTAGCCGTTCAGCGCCAGCGCCGCGCCCACCACGGCGCACAGCACGTAGCTGATGTTGCCCAGGTTGGCGTTCAGCGGCATGGTGATGTTGGCAAAGGTGTTGGCCTTGTCGGCACTTTCCCGCAACTGCTCGTTCAGCACGCGGAACTGCCGGATGCTCTCCTCCTCGTGGCAGAACACCTTGACCACCTTCTGGCCGTCCATCATCTCCTCAATGTAGCCGTTCACCGCGCCCAGGTCGGCCTGCTGGCGGGCAAAATACCGCCCGGACCGGCCCGCCAGGCGGGTGGTCACCAGCAGCATGACGCAGATCATCGCCACCGTGATGACGGTCAGCGGCAGATCCAGCAGGATCATGCTGACCAGCGAGGTGACGATGGTCACCGACGAGTTGAGCAGCTGGGGCAGGCTCTGGCTCATCAGCTGGCGCAGCGTGTCCACGTCGTTGGTATAGACCGACATGATGTCGCCGTGGGCATGGGTGTCAAAGTAGCGGATGGGCAGCGATTCCATGTGCCGGAACAGCTCCACGCGCAGGTCCCGCATGGTGCCCTGGCTGACGTTGACCATGATGCGGTTGTAGCCGTAGGCGCACAGGATGCCAATGGCGTAGATGCCCGCCACCCGCATCAGCGCCGCGGCCAGCGGGCCGTAGTCGGCGCTCTGGCTTTGCAGCATGGGGGTAATGTAATCGTCGATCAGGCTTTGGGTGAACAGCACCCCCTGCACCGACGCCAGCGCCGACCCCAGGATGCACACCACCACCATCAGGCAGGAAAATTTGTACCGTTTTATCATATAGCCCAGCACCCGGCCCATCGTGCCCAGCATCTGGCCGGGGCTGCGGCGGGGCGCTTCGGCTGTTTTTGCGTTGGCTGCCATCACTGCGCACCATCCTTTCGGGTTTGGGCGGCCGGGGCGGGCTGGTCAAAGTCGCCGCCGCCCCGGGTCTGCGCCTCGTAGATCTCGCGGTAGATCGCGTTGGTTTTCAGCAGGTTTTCATGGGTGTCAAAGCCGCTGACGCCGCCGTTGTCCAAAACCAGGATGCGGTCGGCGTCCTGCACGCTGGAAACGCGCTGGGCAATGATCAGCTTGGTGGTGCCGGGGATATGCTCGGCAAAGGCCCGGCGGATCTTGGCGTCGGTGGCGGTGTCCACCGCGCTGGTGGAGTCGTCCAAAATCAGGATCTTGGGCCGTTTCAGCAGCGCCCGCGCAATGCACAGCCGCTGCTTCTGCCCGCCGGACACGTTGGCGCCGCCCTGCTCGATCCAGGTGTTGTACCCGTCGGGGAAGCGGTCGATAAACTCGTCGGCGCAGGCGGCGCGGCAGGCTTCGCGGCATTCCTCCTCGGTGGCGTCCTCCTTGCCCCAGCGCAGGTTGTCCAGGATGGTGCCGGTAAACAGCACGTTCTTTTGCAGCACCACCGCCACCTGGCTGCGCAGCGTTTCCAGGTCGTAGCTGCGCACGTCCTTGCCGCCCACGCAGATCCGTCCGGTGTCCGCGCCGTACAGGCGGCTGACCAGGTTGACCAGGCTGGACTTGCCGCTGCCGGTGCCGCCGATGATGCCCACCGTCTCGCCGGAGTTGATATGCAGGGTAATGTCGTGCAGCGTCTTTTCGCCGCTGCCGTGCTTGTACGAAAAACTGACATGGTCAAAGTCGATGCTGCCGTTGGGGATGACGGCGTCGGCCTTGGCCGGCTGGGCCAGGTCGGAGGTCTCGGTCAGCACCTCGGCAATGCGCTCGGCGCTGGCGGTGCTCATCGAGATCATCACAAACACCATCGAAAGCATCATCAGGCTCATCAGCACGCTCATCACGTAGCTCAGCAAACTGGTCAGCTCGCCGGTGGTCAGCGCGCCCGCCACGATAAAGTGGGCGCCGAACCAGGACAACCCCAGGATGCAGCCGTACACCACCAGCATCATGACGGGGGTGTTCAAAGCCAGCAGGCCCTCGGCCTTGACAAACAGGCGGTAGAGGCTGTCGGCGGCCTTTTTGAACTTTTCGTTCTCAAAGACATCCCGCACAAAGGCCTTGACCACCCGGATGGCGCTGACGTTCTCCTGCACGCTGGCGTTCAGGTCGTCGTACTTGCGGAACACCTGGTCAAAGATGCGGGTGGTGCGCAGCATGATAAAGACAAGCGCCGCCGCCAGCACCACGATGGCCGCCAGGAAGATCAGGCTGAGCCGCACATTGATGAAAAAGCACATGAACATCGAGCAGACCAGCATCAGCGGGGCGCGCACGGCGATGCGCAGGATCATCTGGAAGGCGTTTTGCAGGTTGGTCACGTCGGTGGTCATGCGGGTGACCAGCCCGGCGGTGGAAAACTTGTCGATGTTTGAAAACGAAAAGGTCTGCACATTGCAGTACATGGCGTCCCGCAAATTGCAGGCATACCCCGCCGACGCCCTGGCCGAAAACCGCCCGGCCAGCACGCCGAAGCACAGGCTGAACAAGGCCAGTGCCAGCATCAGCAGGCCGTAGCGGTAGACCTGGCCCATATTGCCGGCCTGGATGCCCTGGTCGATGATGGCGGCGGTCACAAAGGGGATCAGCACCTCCATCAGCACTTCCAGCGCCGTGAACAGCGGCGCCAGCAGCGCGTCTTTTTTGTATTGGCGCACCTGCGCCAACAAGGTTTTTATCATGGTAGTTCCCTCCCGGTGGTTGGTTCGGGGCTGCGGCCCAGGTTTTGCAGCATCCGGTCCAGGCAGCGGTCAAAGGCCGCCAGCTGCCCCGGCGGGATGCCGTCGCACAGGCGGCGGTGCTGCAGGGCCAGCCCCTGCTCGATCTTTGGCTGCACGGCCCTGGCCCTGGCGGTGGGCGCCATCCGCTTTTTGCGGTCGTCGCCGGGGTCCCGGACCGTGTCCAGGTAGCCGGAACGCCGCAGGTTTTTCAGCGTGGCGGACAGCGCCGCCTTGGACACGCCCAGCTGCCGGTGCAGCTCGGACGCGCAGGCGCCGCTGCCGCCGCGGCGCAAAAACCAGAGCAGCACCACCGCCTGGGCGCTGGTCAGCCCCAGCTCCGCCAGGCAGGGGCGGCTGGTCTGTTCCAGCGCCAGGTTCAGCTGCCGCAGCCGGAATAATGTGGTCCCCTGCATGGGCCCCATCCCTCCTTGCCGGCGGGCGGCAGGTCCGGACTGCCTGCCCCGCCAAAAAACGGTTCGCAGGCGGATCGTACGGCTGCGAACCATCTGCCTGCGAACTCTATTATACGGATTTTGGCTTGAAAGGGAATTTAGATTGTGCTATTATTGATAAGCAAACATTATCAAACTGCGCCGCCCCGCGCCGGGGTGCAGACCGGTGCGGCTGCGCAGGCAGGCGGGCCGGCCCTGCCTGCAGAGAGAGGGGGCTGCCTGTGAACACCGTTCAGTTAAGCTGCTTTCTGGCCGTGGCCGAAACGCTCAATTTTGCCCGTGCGGCCGAGCAGCTGCATGTGACCCAGCCCGCCGTGACCCAGCAGATCCACACGCTGGAGCGGGAGCTGGGGGTGCAGCTGTTCCACCGCACCACCCGCACCGTCCGCATCACCGAGGAAGGCCTGGCCTTCCTGCCCGACGCCCGGCAGATGGTGGGCTTGGCCAACCGGGCGGTCAAGCGGTTCGCCAGCCCGGACCGCCAGGCGGTGCGCACGCTGTCGCTGGGGTGCCACGGCTACACCCAGCTGTTTCTGCTGGCGCCGGTGCTGAAAGAGCTGGCCGCCCAATACCCCGACCTGCACCCCCGGCTGCAGGTGGTGCCTTTCCAGCATTTGTACCGCATGCTGGAGGACGGAGACGTGGACGCAGTGGTGGCCTTCCGCCAGCCGGAAAGCCGGCGGGGGCTGAGCGCCGTCTACCGGGAACTGCGCCGGGTGCCCATCGCCTGCCTGTGTGCCCGCGAAAACCCGCTGGCGCAGCGCGGCTCGGTGGAGCTGGGGGACCTGGCGGGCGAAAAGCTGGTGCTGCTGGACCCGGCCAAAGCGCGGCTGGAGGCGGTGGAGGTGCAGGCCGCCCTGCTGGCAGGCCGCGCGCCGTCCGAGCTGTATTTCTGCGACTCGGCCGAGGCCGCCACCGTACTGGTGCAGGCGGGGTTCGGCGTTTCGCTGCTGCCGGATCTGTTCATCCCGCCGGACGCGCCGGTGGCACGGCTGCCGGTGCGGGATGTGCCGCCGGTCTCCTTCGGCGTCTACTACAAGACGCTGCAGGGCGACCCGCCGCTGAAAACGCTGGTCGGCCTGCTGCGCCGCCATGCCGGGACCAAGCCCGAATGATCCCGCCGCAGCAGAAAGCAAATACAAAAAACCGCCCGCCGCAAAGAAAGTTCGTGCTTTCTTTGCGGCGGGCGGCTTGCCGTATATGGCGTATCGATTTTGTCGGTGCCGGCTGCCCCGGCGGGGCAGGGGAGGGGCTTACAGCCCGAACCGGTCGCGGGCGATCAGCGCCAGCAGGTGGGCCGAGCCTTCGATGCCGAACTGGCTGGAGTTGAGCATCAGGTGGCAGTTGACGTACTCGTCGCCGCCGCCGTAGACCTTGTGGTAGCCGGCGCGGGACTTGTCCACGCGGGGAAGGGTCTTTTTGGCGGTTGCCTCGTCCATGCCCAGCTTCTCAACGCAGTTGCGCAGCCGGTCGGCCTTGGGGGCAAAGACGTGGACGTTCAAAAGGCGGGGATGGTCTTTCAGCACCTCGTCGGCGCAGCGTCCCACGATGATGCAGCTTTCCTTGTCCGCCAGGTCGCGGATGATGTTCTGCTGCACCATGAACACCTCGTCCTGCATGCTCTTGATGGCCATACCCAGCGGGTAGATGCGCTTGTAGTAGATGTTGTTGGCGCTCTCCTCGGTGTCCGAGATGGTGGACACCGGCAGGCCCATGCGGCGGGCGGTCTGCTCGACGATGTCGCGGTCGTAAAACTCGATGCCCAGCTCCTCGGCCAGCTTTTTGGCAATGGAACGGCCCATGCTGGCAAACTGGCGGGAAATGGTGATCACATACTTTTCAGCCATGCGGCATCCTCCTTCAGGTGCGCTCGGCGGCGCGCGCCGGGCGGGCTGCCTGGCGCGGCTTGCGGTTTTGCATGGCGCGCACAATGCAGGACAGCGTAAAGTTGATGATAAAGTAAATCACGAAAGCAACGCCGAACAGCACGAACACGTCGCTGGTCAGCTGGGTGCCCACGCCGTTGTACATGTTGGAGGTGGCCAGGATGCGCCGCACGCGGCTCATCAGCTCAATGACGGCCACGTTGGCCAGGTAGGACGAGTCCTTGATGGTGGTGATGACCTGGCTGAGCAGGGTGGGGACCACGGCCTTGTACGCTTGGGGCAGCACGATGTAGACCATCGTCTGCACGGTGCCGAAGCCCTGGCTGTGGGCGGCCTCGAACTGGCCCTTGGGGATGGAGTTCAGGCCGCCGCGGATGATCTCGGCGATGACCGAGGAGGTGAACAGCACCAGCGCCACGAACGCGCGGAACAAAATCTGCACCTCGACGCTGGTCAGCCCCAGCATCCGCCGCGCCAGGAAACCGGGCACCGGGCAGATGATCAGGCAGACAAAGATCCACAAAAGCAGCGGCGTGTTGCGGAACAGCTCGATGTAAGCGGTGGCGATCCACTTGAAAATGCGGGTCTTGCCGGTGCAGTAGTTGCGCACCAATGCCAGGATGGACCCCAGCACGATGCTGACCAGCACCGCCGCCGCGGCGATGACCACCGTGAACAGGACGCCGGTCAGGATGTAGGTCATGACGCCGGGGCGCGTCAGGATCGAAAAACTTGCAGCCCAGTCCATCACGACACCTCCTCGGCTTTGTTCAGGGCAGCGGCGCTGCCGGCGTCACGCTTTTTCAGCGAGGTCTCCCACGCTGTGGCCAAGGTGGACAGCGGGAAGCAGACGATGAAGAACAGCGCGCCGCACACCAGGTAGGCCGGCGCATAGGCGCCGCCGGTGGTGGCGCCGGTGACAAAGCTGTAGGTCAGCGAGATCAGGTCGGCGCCGCCGACGATGTACAGGCAGCTGGTGTTCTTGAACAGGTTGACCGCCTGGTTGACCATGGGCGGCAGAATGATCTTGATGCTTTGCGGCAGGATGATGTAGTACATGTACTGCACATAGCCAAAGCCCTGGCTTTGGGCGGCCTCGAACTGGCCGCGAGGGATCGACTGGATGCCGGCGCGCACCACCTCGGCCATATAAGCGCCGGTGTAGACGCCCAGCGTGATGACGCCCACCACGGTGATGTCCGCGCCCAGGCCGCTGAACGCCAGCGTGTAGTACAAAAAGCACATCTGCAAAAGCACCGGCGTGTTCTGGATAAATTCCACATAGATGCGGGCGATCACCGCCAGCGGTTTTTTGCCGCTGGTGGCCATCAGGCCGAAAATGATGCCCAGGACCAGCGCCAGCAGCAGGCCGAAAATTGCGGTGACCAGCGTGTTGCGCAGGCCCAGAAGAAACGTGCCGCGGTAGGTCCACACCGTCGCCCAGGCGCTGGGGCTGAAAAGGCCCGTCAGAAATTCCACCGGTCGATCCCTCCTTACTTGTCATTCTTTTGGTCGGTTACTGAAAAACGTACCCATAAAAGGGGCGGCCCCGCGGCAGCGGGGCCGCCTGATAGATGCAAGGCTTACAGGCCGTACTCCTCAATCAGGCTGTCGATGGTGCCGTCCTCCAGGCAGGTCTGGATGAACGCATCGCAGTAGGCCGAGAAGCCGGAGCCTTTCTTGGTCACAACGCCGTACTCCTGCGGGGCAAACTCGGCGTCGATAAAGCTGCGGCCCTCGGTGGCGTAGTAGGCCAGGATGGACTTGTCCACGCAGAAAGCGTCGACCTCGCCGGCGCTCAGCGCGGTGGAGATGGCCGGATAGTCGTCATACTGGCGGAAGGACACGCCCTCGGTCCAGGTGGCCGGGTCAAAGGTGGAGGCGTCGTAGTTGTCGCCGGAGATGACGCCCGCCTCGATCATGGCTTCCACCAGCTTGGCGGCGGAAGTGGACGAGGTGGAGACACCCACGGTCTTGCCCTCCAGGTCAGCCAGCGTGCTGATGCCGGAGGCATTCTCCACCAGCACCGAGACATAGTCGGTGTAGTACGGGGTCGAGAAATCCCAGCTCTGGCGGCGCTCCTCGGTGATGGTAAAGGTGGCCAGGTCGCAGTCCAGGTCGCCGGAGTCGATCAGCTGGCCGCGGGTGGCGGCGGTGACGGTGGTGTACTCGATGTCAACGCCCAGGCTGTCGGCCAGCTTCTGGGCCAGGTCGATCTCCAGGCCGCTGTACTCGTTGGTCAGCGGGTCCAGGTAGCCAAAGCCGATCACGTCGCTCTTGACGCCCACGCGCAGCACGCCGCGGTCCACAATGGCCTGCACGTCCTCGGCCAGCTCGCCGCTGGCGGCGGTGTCGCCCGTGCTGGCGGACGAGGTGTCCGCCGCAGAGGACGAGGAAGCGGTGTCGCCGGAGCAGGCCGCCAGGGACAGGGCCAGCGTGCCGGCCAGAACGGCGGATGCGATCTTGTTCAAACGAATCATGTTCTTTCCCTCCTGTTGGTTGGACGCGGGGCCGCCGGATTACGGCAGCCCGCGCCGTGTTCTATCTCAAAAGCGGGATGCGGCCTGCACGGCAGGCCGCCCGCCCTCAAGGCACGAATAAAAAGCGGGCCTTACTTCAAGATCTTGCCCAGGAACTGCTTGACGCGCTCATGCTGGGGATTCTCGAAGAAATGGTCGGGGGTGCCCTCCTCCAAAATCTCGCCGTCGGCCATGAACACGACCCGGTCGGCCACCTGGCGGGCAAAGCCCATCTCGTGGGTGACGACCACCATGGTGATGTTCTCCTTTGCCAGCTTGATCATAACGTCCAGGACCTCCTGGATGGTCTCCGGGTCCAGGGCGGAGGTGGGCTCGTCAAACAGGATGATCTTGGTCTGGCTGCACAGCGCGCGGGCAATGGCGATGCGCTGCTGCTGGCCGCCGGACAGGGTGGTGGGGTAGACGTGGGCTTTGTCCCGCAGGCCGACCACGTCCAGATAATGGTATGCCAGCTCCTCGGCTTCCTTTTTGCTCTTGTGCTGCAGTTTGATGGGGGCCAGCGTCAGGTTGCCCAGCACCGTCATGTGCGGGTACAGGTTGAACTGCTGGAACACCATCGACATGTTGTCGCGCACGATCTGGCGCTTGTTCTTGTGGGTCAGCTCGGTGCCGTTGATGTACACCTTGCCGCTGGTGGGCTCCTCCAGAAAGTTCATGCAGCGCACGGTGGTGGACTTGCCGGAGCCGGAAGGCCCGATGATGACGAGCTTTTCGCCCTCGGCCACCTCCAGCGACACATCCTTGAGCACGTGCAGGTCGCCGAAAAACTTGTTGACTTTCTCCAAACGGATCATCGAATTCCTCCCCCTGATAGCAGTTCCCACGCAGGCTTTTTCGGTCCGAAAAAGCGACCGCGCGGGAGAATGAAAAAGGACGCCTGCCGGTCGCCCGACCGGCGAAACGTCCTTGTTTCTCTGGTTGATGTGTTAGATTTTACCACATATGCGGACAGTTGTCAACTGTACAGCGACAGTTTACTGCAAAATGCAAAACGGATCCCCCGCAAAAGCACTGTTTCGCGCGGGGAAAGAGGCAGCTTCTTGCAATGTTTTTACCGGGAAATGTGTCCTGCCTGCAAGCACAGCCGCCCGGCGGTCTGCCGCCGGCAAAAAAAGCCGCCGGCTGCCCGGGATCATGGGACAGCCGGCGGCTTTTGCCCTGGCGTCTGCTTTTGGCCGAATGTGTGCCAAGGAGCCTGCCGATACAAAAAAAGACGCCGAAAACAGCCGTTTCAGCGTCTCTTTCTTGGTGCGGAAGATGGGACTTGAACTATTCCGCGCTGAATTGCCGTGCCGGTACGCCGGGCAATGTGAGCAATAAGGTGGCCCACCGGGCGGCCTGCATTTGCATAACAGGAACGCCACAGGCCGATGCAAAAGCCAAAAGTGCGGTAAAATATGCGGTACGGCGGGGCGTTACTGGGCGGTTCTCAGCACACGCAGGAACACCCCGTTCACGGCCTGGGCGGTGGTCTCATCATCGCCGGTCAGGGCGTGGCCGTACACGCCGAAGGTGTCCATGTCCTGACTGTGGCCCACCAGCTGCTTGACCTCCCCGGCGGGCAGCGTCTTGACCACAGAAACAAAGGTGTGCCGCAGCTCGTAGGGGGTGCAGGGCGTCAGCCCGTTGGCCTTACAGTACACCCGCCAGCGGTGGTAATAATACTGTTCCGAGCCCAGGGCAAACACGCTGTCCTCGCTGCCGGTGACCTGGCGCTGATCTTCCAGCACCCGCCGGGCCATGTCTGACATCACAAAGGCACGCACCGCATTCTGGTTCTTGCCCTGGGTTTCCTCGCCGTCCACGTTGACCGAGCGGGCCACCTGCACCGTGTTGCCGTGAATATCCGCCCAGCGCAGGCCCAGCAGCTCACCAGGACGCAGGCCGGTCAGCACCTGGAAGCGGTACGCCTGGATGAAATCATCGTGTACCGTGCGGCCCTTATATACGGTCGTGTCAGTATTGAACAGCTTGACAAGGTCCGCCGGCTGCAGGACGGTTTTGCCTTTGTACCTGGCCCCGGCGGGAACGCGCAAGTCTTCCGGCGTGTAACGGGCAAACTTTGACTTGCGGCAATACTTGCAAAACGCCCGCAGGTCTGCACAAAGCAGCTGCAGCGTCTTGCGGCTGCGCCCGGCGGAATATGCCTTGTTGACGATGTTCTGCAGGTCCTGGTCTGTCAGGTTGCTGACCCGCTTGCTGCCGATCTGGGGCAGCACCCAGACCCGCCAGCGGCTTTCCAGCGGGCGGTAGTTGGTTGAGCTGGTCGTGAGCTGCACTTCCTGCAGCCATAGTTGCCCGGCTTCGCTGACGCGGGGCGCTTTGGCCCCGATGCCTTCCTCCAGCCAGGCGTCCGCTTTGGCGTTTGCTTCCCGCTGGCCGGTGCGGCCGGGCTTGGAGCTGTAAAAGCTCTTGCGGGTGCCGTCCTTCTGCACGTCAATGCGCCAGCGTTTGCCGTTCCAGGCGGCTGTGTTCGTTCGTCTGCCCATACAAAGACCTCCTTGGGGGTATGTTTTGACAGGCCCACGCAAGAGGGTGTATAATAGCAGATGTTGGGGCTGCTTATACACGTTGCTGTGTGAGCCGTTCTATTCAAAACCGTTCCCGGTTGCCGCCGGGGGCGGTTTTTTCTTTTTGTGTCCAGTGACCGGGTGACTTTAGTGTCTTTAGTGACTTTATTCACGAATACCAGCGATTTAGTCACTAAAGTCACTTTAGTCACTGGCAGGCAAGGGAAAAATGTGTTTTTGTGTTGCCTGCTTTCAGTTGATACAGTTTATTCGGTTTAAGGCCGTGCTCTGCCCGGCGGGGTGGCGTTTCCTGGCTGGATTTTAGGTTTTATAAGGTTTTGGGGCGCGAGCCGCCCGCGCGTTATCGCGTCATAAAACCCGCGCGCGTTGTCGTGTCAAGAAATTCCCGCGTGTGTCGTGTTACAAAATCTTTCCTTTGGCGTCCCTACCCTCGCAGGAAGGCCCCGGCGGGGCGCTGTGCGGCGTTCTGGCGTGCGGGAATATAGTTTGCCGCCTGTGTGCTGGAACGCACCACAGGGGGCGGAAATCGGGGCGCTGTGGGGCTTGTGTCCCGCCGGGCTGCTTTGCCTGTGCCATGCAGCCCCCCACCACGAAAACCAGCCAACCCGGCGGGCGGCTTACTCGTGCGGGTCCGGGACATTCCAGCCAGCGGGTCGCTGTGCGAGGGTGTGGTCCCGCGCGTTGCCGTGTCATGAAACCCGCCGGGCACCTCTTGCAGTTGTATACTTTCCTGGCACGGCAATCGACCGCCTATAAAATATACAATTTCCGCAGACCAGAAAAACCGGGAAAGCCCACGGTGTGAAGGGAAAGGCCATGCCGTTGCAGGTGTATGAACATCCAGGTGTGGCGGGAGCAGGTGCTGACACTTTTCAAGAAACGCGTTTCAAGGAACTACCCCAGTGACTTTAGTGACTTTAGTGACTTTAGTGACTAAAGGACAGACCCCCGGCGGGGCAACCAACTTCCCGCCGGTTTTGGTGTTAGTCGCCCTTTGGGTGGATGCCGCGTTCTTTGATAAAACGCGCGAACCGCTTGACTTCCTCATACTGTTCATCCGTGACCGGGCCGCCATCAAACAGGGCAAACTTGATCTCCTCATCGGTGACGCTGCGTTCAGGGGTGGCGCTTTTCTTGCTGGTTTTCCACTCTCCGGGGGCGTTTACCTCCTGGGCAATCGTTGCTTCCAGGTCATCCAGCCCGGTCAGGTAGTCCACCGTCACATTGAAATACTGCGCCAGTGCTTTCAGCGTGTCCATTTTGGGGATGGAACCTTTTTTCCAGTAAGACACGCTGGACTTATTCAGGCCGATCTCCTGCGCCACTTTTGAGGGGGCAATGCCCTTGGATTCGCAGAGATGGAGGAACGTCTGATAAAAGTCTCTCATGTGTGTCACCTCCCTGCAAGAGAAAAAAAAAGTTGAACCGATTCATAATTTACAGTTGACAAGTTGAGCGCATTCAACTATAATGTGAACGTATTCAACCGGTTGAGTTGAGTATAACATAACATTCAAACAAATTCAAGGGAGGTTAGGAACAAAGTGAACATTGTCCGAAATCTCGTGGAGATTGCACAGGCCAAATGTCAGATGAATGACGCCGAGCTGGCCCGGCGGGCTGGTATCTCGGCGCAAACCCTGTGCGCGGCCAAGCGGGGCGACAACTGCAAGCCCGTCACCGCCGGGAAGATTGCCCAGGCCCTGGGTGTGCCGGTGGACAGCATTATCAAGAAGGAAGGTGGCAACGTATGAGACCCTTCTATAACCTGCGTATTCGCTTTGCCGAGTGCGAGATCACACAGAACGAGGTAGCCCGCCGGGCTGGCATGGCCCCCAGCACCATGACCGCCCGCATGACCGGCCAGCAGCCCTTTGACGCCTGGCAGATGGACGCTATTGCCCAGGTGCTGAACATTGACCGCGCCGACTACGGCAAGTACTTCTTTGACCATGCAAACAGAAAGGCCGCCCCGGATGCTGCAACATCCAGGACGGCCAGGCGGTAAAAAATTGCACACTTTACCGCCTCCAGTATAGCAGAATTGGAGGAAAAAGACAAATGAAACTGACAAAGACCATCCGGTTGTATGCCTATGCTGTGTCCTTTGTGGACACCCGCCAGCCCAAGCCCCGCGCCGAGCAGACCGAAACCGTGATCCTGGACGGCGGCCGGATTGACGCCCTTTCCCGCCTGGGGATGCGCCCGGCGGGCTACATTGCCCAGCAGATGCAGGCGGAGGGGTACGCCGTGACCAACATCCGCCCGGCGGAGCAGCTGGACGCTCAGGTGGACCTTGCCGACCTGTGGCGGCAGACTTCCCAGGCTGTTGAGCTGGCACGGCTGCAAAAGACCGTTGCCGAGATGCAGAGCGCCCAGGAAGCGGCCCGTGCTGTGCTGGAAGAGATTGAAGGGGGTATGGAACATGCAGATGCGTAAAAGCCCGTTGACCCTGCGCCCCTCTGTAGGCGAGTGCATCAAAGCCGAGACGGTTTTTGCCGCTGCGGTTCAGCGGCACAGGCGCGGAAACGCCCCTGCCACGGTCATACGGTGCGCCCTTGCCGCTGTCTGGAGTGCCGGGCGCGCCTATCAGCTGGCCGCAGAGATGTGCAACGGCGATGTGTCCGAGATCGACAGCCAATATACCGCCCTGATGGAAAGGGGAGAATGGAAGTGAAGGACGCCAAGACGCTGCGCCGCCAGATCGGCGACATTCTGAACCGCAACACCGAACCCCAGTTCCTGCGCCTGGCCCTGACGAAACTTGCCGTTCTGGAACAGGTCTATTGGGAACAGCACCAGAAAGGGGGCGGCAGGGTATGACAGAGGAAGAACGCCGCCTGCTGGCCGCGATGCGCGCAGACCCGGAGCTGCGCAGGAAAGTGATGGAGATTTTGGCGCTTGACGGAAAGGGGGCGGCCCGCCATGCTGCTGGGAAAGTTTAAGGGCAGGCAGGTACATTTTTACCAGATGGACGGCTGCGAGTTCTATGTGGTTCGGGGCAGCCGCTACGCCGCGGCCATGTGCTGGGATGCGCGGTCAACGGCTGTCGCCGTTCTTGTCCCGCCGGGTATGAGCTACAAACAGGGGGCCATGCGGGCCGCCGCTGCGCTGAAGAAGGGGGAGTTTGTCCACGTTGAACATCCACTTTAAGGACCCGGCGGGCGTGGAACAGTGCGCCATGCGGCTGCTGCCGTTCGCCGAACAATGGCGGCAGCCGGGCGACCTGGTTTGCACGGACGCCGACTTTTCGTCCCTGCTGCAAGGGATGGGGGCCAACGCACTGAACGAGGAAATCACGCTGTCCCTGCTGTACTTTCTGGCGCTGGCGGCCAACGACAGCGCCAGCCGGGCAGAGCGATGCAAAGCCCTGCTGCTGGCCCGCCTGGACGCTGTTGGGGACGATGCGCCCGATATGCGCAGCGCGTTTCAAACCGACCATGTCAAGCGATTGAACGCAGGCCCGGCCCAGTTTCAGCCCGCCGGGCTGCGTCTGCTGCGCGAGATCGTCCCGGAGGAAGAAGAACCAGAGTCGGACGGCTTTGCTTCGTTTGAACCGTTTGACGAGGGGCAGGCGGACGACCTGCCCGGCTTCCCGGTGGAAGCCCTGCCGCCTGTGCTGGGCGACTATGCCCAGGCCATCGCAACCAGCTTGCAGGTGCCCGCCGATATGCCCGCCGCCGGGCTGCTGGCGGCCGTTTCGCTGGCCGTGCAGGGCGTGTACAAGGTAAACCCAAAGCCGGGGTGGCTGGAGCCGCTGAACCTGTACATTGCCGTTGTGGCAAAGCCCAGCGAGCGCAAAAGCCCGGTGCTGGCCGAGATCAGCCGCCACGTTTACGACTTTTGCGGCGCCGAGAACGAGCGCCGCGCCCCGGCGGTCAACGAGTACCGCATACAGGCCAGCTTGCTTTCGCGGCAAGTGGAATCCATGCTTGCGCAGGCGGGCAAGGTCAAGAAGGGCGGGAACGGCTGGAAGGCAGAGGACATCGCCGCCAAGCAGGCCGAACTGGACAGCCTGGAACCCGTGAAACCGCTGCGCCTGCTGGCCGATGATGTGACCCCGGAGGCCCTGACCAGCCTGCTGGCGGACAACAGCGGGCGCATGGGCGTGTTCAGCGCCGAGGGCGGCCTGTTCGGAATTCTGGCCGGGCTGTACAGCGGACAGGGCGGTGCGAACATTGACACCTTCCTCAAAGCCTACACAGGGGATACCATCCAGGTAGACCGCAAGGGCCGCAAGGCCGAGACCATCGCGCACCCGGCTTTAACCCTGCTGCTGATGGTGCAGCCCTCGGTGCTGCGCGAGATCATGGAGAACGAAACCTTTGCCGGGCGCGGCCTGCTGGCCCGCTTTTTGTACAGTCTGCCAACCTCAAAAGTCGGGTGCCGCCAGTTCAGCACCCCGGCCATCCCCGGCACGGTGGCGCAAGCCTTTGCCGATTGCCTGACCGACCTGCTGCAAACCCAGGCGGACAGCAAGCCCGCAGACCCGCCCAAAATCATCCGGTTTGCCCCGGCGGCTGCCGGGCTGGCCGAACAGTTCTTCGATGAGCTGGAACGCCGCCTTGTGACCGACCTGGAGGACGTGGAGGGCTGGGCCGGGAAACTGCACGGCACGACCATGCGCATTGCGGGCGTGCTGCACTGTGCCCGTGTGGGCCTGTTTGCCGACAGCGAGCCGCTATCCGGCGAGACCATGCGGGCGGCCATCTCGATTGCCCGGTACTTTATCGCTCACAGCTGCGCCGCATTCCGCCAGATGGGCGCGACCGAGCCGCAGGCCGTCAGGGACGCCCGCTATATCTGGAACCGCCTGCAAAGTGCGGGGAAGCCAGAGATCGGTAAACGGGATGTGCTGCGGCTGTGCCACGGCCGCATGAACGCCCGCCAACTTGACCCCGGCTTGCAGGAGTTGGAACAGCGCGGGTATATCCGTATCGACAAAATCCCGCGCGGCGGCCGTCCTTCTGAGACCATTATTTTGCGGCCCATCGAAGCGATGCAAAATGCCGAAAACCAAGGCTTTAGTCACTAAAGTCACTAAAGTCACACATGCCTTTTTGAAAAAACACTTTTTGGGAGGTCTACCGATGGACGTTCTTTGCCCCCTTGACGATACCCCTTGCACGAAAGACTGCCCCGACCGCTACAAAGATCGCGCAGAAGGTGGCTGCCTGCTGACGACCTCGCTGGCCGCCGGCTGCCATGTACTGACCGACAACCCGAACGGGCAGTTATTCCTTCTGTTCCCGGATGGAAGGCGGGTGCAGCTGCGGTGATGTACTGGACCTGCCCCTGTTGTGGGGCAAACCTTGACCCCGGCGAGCGGTGCGACTGCCGCGACCCGCCCCGGCGGGGGCTATCACCCCCTCCACCCCCGCCCGGCGGGCTTCCCGCCGTCACTGGGAAACTTTTCGCGCGGAAAGGGGCGCAGCATGGAAAGCAGAAACACAACGCCGCCGGGCGATGAACCCGGCCTGAACCGAGAGCGAAGCCAGAGAAACCCGGCGGAACAGCCCGCCGGGCAGCAGGCCGTCAACGCGGCGCTGGCCGCCCTGGCCAAGACCGGGGACGCCTTTGCCTTAGGCCAGCTGTGGCAGATCAACCGGGGGCTGCTGCGCACCCTGTTCTGGCGGTGGTATCCGGCGCACAAGGCCCTGGCGGACGCGCATGGCATGACCGCAGACGACTTTGAACAGGAAGGCTATTTTGCCGTCCAGTACGCCGCCCAGACCTACCAGCCGGAGGCGGGCAGCTTTTCAAACTGGCTGGGGCAGGCCATGCAGCGGCAGATTGGCCGGGCACTGACCGGCGCCCACCGCCGCAGCGTGACCGATACAGACGGCAAGCAGCACACCGTTTCCGCTGACCCGCTGAACCACTGCGCCAGCCTGGACACGCCCCTGGACGAGGACGACAGCGGCGCGGCCACCCTGGGCGAGCTGCAGCCCGACCCGGCGGCTGACAGCGCCATGCAGGCGGCGGAGGATGCCGTCTATCAAGAGCAGCTGCACTCCGCTCTGGAAGAAGCCCTGCGCAAGCTGACCGAGCGCGAGCAGGCGGTCATCCGCGGGAAATATTACACCGGCAAGACGGTGCGCCAGATCAGCGAGGAGCAGGGCTTGACAATAGGCCAGGTCAACACGGCAAAAACGTCCGCGTTCAGCAAGCTGCGCCGCAACCCGCGCCTGCTGCGCTGGCGGGAGGAGACCATCCAGCGGCGTGCCTGGCACGGAACCGGCTTTTCCGCCTGGTACGCGGTCGGCAGCGTGGAAGAGCGCACGGTCGAGTACCTGGAAAGCCGCGGGGCTTACATAGGGGAGGAAAGCCCGCCGTAAATACTAACAAAGACTAACCCCGGCGGGGCCGATCTGGCAGCCCGCCGGGGCGTTTTGTCTCGTTGTTCGTTCGTTGTTTGATGCGCTACCCCTTTTCCCGTCAATCGGCCCAGAGATGGAAAGGCCGACCCACGCCATAACGGCGGTGTGTTCGGCTGTTATCCAGGGGTGGGGGGGATGCCCCGCCCCGCCGGGGCAGCGCCCCATGCCGTCAAGCGCCGATTTACACACAGGACGTTTCCCGGCGGGTCACAGCCCCAGCTCTTGCCGCAGCTGGGCCAACCAGGCGGGCGGCGTGTCGGTGGCGGACAGCAGTTCGCCGTTGCGGTAGAACGCTACCACCCGGAACCCGTTTCCGTTGTCGTAGAAGGTGGCCTCGTTGCACAGCGGCAGCAGCTTGCCCAGGTCGCGGAACCGCCGGGCAAAGCGGCGCTCTACGTCCTCGCTGGCAATGTTGTGCCCGCCGTGCGCAACGCGGTTTGCGATGCGCTGGATGGATTCCTTGGCGGTGTCCAGCCCCACATAGTACAGCCGCACCGTATAGCCTGCATCGCGGGCCGCGCGGGCCATTTTGCGGGAGAAACTGCCCGACAGAGTGCTTTCCTCTGTGAAGTCGATACGCTGGGCCAGGCAGTCCTGCAACCGGGCCACAGCCGCCTGCCCGCCCGCGTATTCATCACCGCCCAGCTGCGCGGTGATCTTGTCCGGGTCTACGATCACGCCCAAATCGTCCAGGCAGTCTTTCAGCACGCCGGACAGGCTGCTTTTGCCTGCGCCGTTGACGCCGCCTACAATGGTAAACATCGGCATGGTTATTGCACCTCCCCGGCGGGCGCTGTTTCTTGATCTCGCTTCATCTGTTCGCTGATTGCTCGATTCACAAATCCGTTGATACTCTCGCCTTTGGCGGCGGCATGGGCTTGTATGACATCCTTTTGGCCCTTCTTGACCACAATGCGCAGGTTATCATAGGCTTTTGCATTCCATTTGTTATTTGCCCTTGTTCTTGCAGTTCCCACATTGGCACCTCCTAACCATAGCAATTATACCACGCAATCTGTACTTGCGCAAGTGTACAATTTACACTTATGCAAGTACAATTCTTTGTACAGGCTGCCTATTGAATGTACTTGCGCAATGGTATATAATATGATTGCCGAAAGGGACAAGGCACGGTGAAAACCTCCGGGGAACACCGATAAGCGCCAGAAACGGACTGCGCAACGTACTTGCACGCAAGGGTCAAACAAGCATCGGGCACTGGCCACCTGCAACCGATTGGCAAAAGAAAAGGCACCGCGCTGCCGGCCAAAGCAACCCGCGATGCCAAACCCAACCAAGGGCAGCCCCATTATAGCATGGGCCGCCCGCAATCTCAAGGAGGTACACGATGAGCAGCACCGAACTTCTTTCCCTTGTGGAGCAGTACAAGGAGGCCCAACAGCTGATTGAAGCCGCCCAGGCCGAGATGGCCCGCCGGGATGTGGAACGTATGGATGTGGGCACCCACAAGGTCACACTGAAAACCGTGACCACAAGCCGCCTGGCCGCCCGCTTCATCAAGACCACGACCGCAACCCGTTTCTGTGTAGCGTAAATACCAAAGCTGCGCTATCAGGCTATACGGGTGTTTGGAGGTACAAAAAATGAGCCATAAAACTTACACAAAAGAGCAGGTTTACCAGATTTTCAAGCGCGAGGCTATTTTGATTGGTCATGCCGATGCCGTACCGGCAAAGCAGGCAACCTTCTATTTCAGTAAAGAAGCCCTGGCTTTTGCCGCGAGAGTTGGCAACAACAAATCTTGTAACGCCTATGGTATCGGTGATCGGTGCAGCAACTACGAATACTTCACCCTCTATGGTCTGGAACTCGCTGCAACCTACGACAATATCAGCTCCCTGTTGGATAAAGGGACATCTGCATAACAGGACCAATGACGCTCATCATACGTTAAATAAGATTTAACAAGGAGCAATTCTGCTTTAGAATATCGAGCCGTGCCAACAGTCTGCAGCCAACGGATGACCCGGCCACCCACCGGACCTCTTATTTGCCGTGCTGTAACTAGACAAAAATCATAAATAGTTGACCAAAAGTTGACCATTCCAGCCTATCGCGCCCATTTTCCGACGCAAAAAAGAGCCGCCGTCCCTGCAAATTATAACGCAGGAACGGCGGTTTTTTGTTTGGAGCTGGCAACAGGAATCGAACCTGCAACCTGCTGATTACAAATCAGCTGCTCTGCCAGTTGAGCTATGCCAGCACAGCTTATATAGTTTATCATAGCAACTGCTGTTTTGTCAACGCGTGACGCAAAAAACACGATGGATCTGAAAAGAAAAGGCGGCCGGCGCGGGGGCGGCAGGAGACAAGAGGCCGCCGCATGGGTAGGATCTTCCGGGGAGGCTCACGCCCTTGGGGAAGCCGCTGCAGATGCAGGAAAGGCGATGCGGTTTGTGCTGTGGAGTTACGGCCTTCTGCGCTGAGGTCCCGCTCTTTGCATGCGGCAGAAAATATATAGCTGTTAAATGGGATGTGCCGTACGACAAATGTACGACAAAAACGCCGGAATTTGCATCTGCCCGGCGCATTCGAGCGGAAAAACGAAATGAAAAAGAACGTTGAAACTTTCGCTTCAACGTTCTTTTTGGTGCGGATGAAGGGATTTGAACCCACACTCTTTTAAGGGAACTAGAACCTGAATCTAGCGCGTCTGCCAGTTCCGCCACATCCGCCTATTTTGTTTTGCCGTCGTTCCCGGCGACGTGTATTATTATAGCACAAGACCGGAAAATGTCAACACTTTTTTTGAAAAAAATTGAAATTTCCTGCCGGGAAAATTTTGTGAGCAAAAAACGACGAATCTGTGATAAAATTGTGGCGTGGAGCAAAGCGAAACAGAGGGATCGGCAGAGGGCATAGGGGCCAGGCTTTCGGATCAGGGGTATTTGGCCGCTTTGACAAAGGCGGCGAACAGCTGCAAAGACTTGGGATCCTCGCGGTAGATGAATTCCGGGTGCCATTGGACGCCGAGGATGAAATGCTTGTCGGGCATCCAGGCGGCCTCAATCAGGCCGTCCTCCGAGACGGCGGCGGCGCGCAGCCGCGGCGAAAGCTCCTTGACTGCCTGGTGGTGGCAGCTGTTGACTTCGTAGCTGCTGCCGCCCACGATTTCGTACAGCGGGCTGTCATGGGCAATGGTCACCCGGTGGGCGGGACGGTTATAGGGGCGCTCCATCCTGTGGTCCAGGCCGGGATGCTCACCGGGCAGATCCTGATACAGTGTGCCGCCGGTATGTACATTCAAAAATTGCAGGCCGCGGCAAATGCCCAGCACCGGCTTGTCCAGACGGAAAGCGGCATCCAGCAGCAGGGCTTCCATCCTGTCCCGCGCGGGGCAAAGCTCGCCGCAGCCGGGGCGGGGCGCTTCGCCGTACAGGGCGGGATCGACATCCTGGCCGCCGGGGAGCAGCAGGCCGTCGCACTCCCGGATAAAATACAAAAGCTCGGTTTTATCCTGCGTCAAAGGCAGCATGACGGGAATGGACAGACATTCTTCCAGCGCCTGCATGTAACCGGGCAGCATCCAGTAGCTTTGCTTCTCCGCGTCGTACAGCGGAACGATACCAATTACAGGTCTCAAGTTGCGTCACCTCGTTTGTCGAAAAATAGCCGCCCGGTCAGCCGTGGCGTTCGTTGGCACGGCTGGCAGGCAGCTTGGTAAAATCAGTATATCATAAATCCATGCGGCAGAAAAGTCCCCCGGACCGGGAAAGCGGGGAAAATATTTGTGAAGAAATGGAAAGCTAACTTGACATATGCCGGAGGGTGTGGTATGCTGATGACGGAAAGCAAACTTTCCTTTTTCTGAAAAACACCATCCGCAGGCGGGCACAGGCGTCCCGGCCGGAGACTGTGCCTGCGGGAAGGAGGCATACAGCCAATGAAGAACCGTCTGGAAGAACTGCGCCGCCAGCATGGCATCCGACAGGAGGAACTGGCCGACGCGCTGGGGGTGTCCCGGCAGACCATCGGCTCGCTGGAAAACGGGCGCTACAATCCCTCTATCCTGCTTGCGTTCAAGCTGGCGCGTTACTTCCACCTGACCATTGAGGATATTTTTCTGTATGAGGAGGAACCGCAATGAGGAGCAAAGCGTTGGAGATTGTATTGACTGTGCTGGGGCTGGCCGCGGTGGCGGCAGGGGCGTTCTGGCTGCGCGCCGCGCCCGACGCGGTGGCGGCTTATCTTTGCATCGGGATCGGAGCGGGCGCGCTGGGGCATGGCGCAGGCGCGCTTTTGCAGCGCGCGGCGCTGAAGGACGCGCCGGACGTGCAGCGCCGCCTGGAGATCGAGAACAGCGACGAACGCAATATTGCGCTGGCCAACCGGGCCAAGGCGAAAGCCTACGACGCCATGGTCTATATTTTTGGCGCGCTGATGCTGGTGTTTGCGCTGATGCGCATTGACCTGGCGGCGATCCTGCTGCTGGTGGCGGCCTATCTGGCGGTGGTGGGCGTCGGCATTTACTACCGCTGCAAGTACGACAAAGAAATGTGAAGCTGAAGCGGAGGAAGCGCAAGGCGGCTATGATTTTGCCGCGCAAGCAGCAAAACCGCGAAGCGCCGAAAAAGCGCAAAAATAGGTCGGCGGCGAAGCCGGCGGCCTGTTTTTGTTAGATTCTGCGGCAAAGGCTCCTTGTGCGCGCTCCGCTGAAGGCGGCCGGGGGGCTTTTTCTCACGGCCGCAAATTTCCACAAACTCCATCTTTCCCTTGGCTCCATTTTTTGGTATACTATCTTGTATATCCGGCACCGCTGTGCGGGCCGGATGACACGAATCCTGATCCGGCGGGGACGCCCCGCCGCGATATGCTGCCAAAAGGAACCTGCCTGCTTATGAAAAAACGGATTGCCGGTATATTTGCCGTGCTGCTGCTGGCCGCCACGCTTGTGCTGCCCGCCTCGGCGATGCAGGGATATGAGCCTGAGACGGAACTGACGGCCGAAGCGGCCTATGTTGTAAATCTGGATACCAACATCGTCGTTTATGAAAAGAACAGCGAGACCCCCATGGTGTCCGGCAGCCTGACCAAAATGATGACCATGCTGCTGATGCTGAAAAACTATCAGGATCAACTGGATACCATCACGGTGGAAGCGCCGCGGTATATCTATGACATCCTGTACGGGACGGGCGCGTCCACCGCCGACATCTGGGCGGGGGAGACGCTTACACTGCGCAACCTGCTTTACGCCATGGAGGTGCAGTCCGGCAACGAGGCCGCCTATATCGTTGCCGACTATATGGGCGGCGGAAGCGTGGAAAACTTTGTGGCCATGATGAACAGCGAGGCCAGGGCGCTGGGCTGCACCGGCACGGTGTTTACAGACCCCTGCGGCCTGGACGAAGGCAACATGACCACCGCGCGGGACTCGTATCTGATCCTGCGCGCGCTGATCGAGTACGACGCGTTTGTGGAAGCGGCGGGCGCCTCCGATTATCAGATGCCCGCCAACTCGCACCACGAGTCGCCCTATAACATCCACAGCACCAACAGCCTGATCAATCAGGGGTCGGACTATTACCGGGAGTATACCCAGGGCGGAAAGACCGGCAACCTGAACGCCGGCTGGCAGAACTTTGCCGGCTGGCATATCTCCAACGGCGAGACCTATATCAGCGTGGTGCTGCACAGCAGCGACAGCATCGACCCCGAGGGCAGGCGTCCGGCGCTGGCCGAGACGGGGCAGCTGATGGACTGGGTGTTCGAGACGTTCACCATCCAGGCGGCGCTGGACACCACCCGTCCGATCACCGAGCGGCCGGTGCGCTATTCCACCGACACGGATACCGTTATGCTGTATCCTGCCGACAATATGATGACGCTGCTGCCCGCCGACGGCGCGGCAGAGCTGACGCAGCAGACCTTTGACCTGCCGGAATATCTGACCGCTCCGCTGCAGCAGGGGGACGTGGTGGGGACGGTCACGCTGTCCATCAACGGCGAGAGCCTGGGTACGGTGGACCTGATCGCAGGAAGCACGATCACCCGCAACGAGGTGCTGTATACCTTAAGCAAGGTGGGCGAGTTTTTCTCCAGCACCTATTTCAAGGTGGTTCTGGTGCTTACGCTGATCGTTGTGGCGGTGTACGGCGCGGTATGGGTCTGCGCGATCCTGATGAACAACAGCAGCCGCGGCCCCGGACCCAGGGGTCGGCAGGGCGGCGGCCGCCGCAGACCCGCTTCCGGCAGGTGAGGCCGGCGGCAAACAGGGACGTCCCGGCGGCGGAAACGGCGGCCGGATACAAACCAGCACAGCGCGGCACCGCCGCGCAGCAGGGAGTTGATTGGATATGTTGGACATCGCACGCAACCTGACCACCATGACCGATTTTTACGAGCTGACCATGTCGGCCGGCTATCTGGATGAGGGCTACCAGGACAAATGGGCCGTTTTTGACATGTTCTTCCGCAAGGTGCCGGACGGCGGCGGCTACGCCATCATGGCGGGCCTGCAGCAGTTTATGGACGCGGTGGATCATCTCCAGTTCACCAAAGAGGACGTCGACTATCTGCGCTCCACCGGCTCTTTCAACGAGCAGTTTCTGGATTATCTGGCCAATTTCCAGCTGCATTGCAACATCTGGGCCATCGAGGAGGGCGTGCCCATCTTCCCCCACGAGCCTATCGTCACGGTGGAAGGCCCCGCCATCGAGTGCCAGCTGCTGGAAACGCTGATGCTGGTCACATTCAACCACCAGTGCCTGATTGCCACCAAGTCCAACCGCATCGTCCGGTCGGCGTCCGGCAGGCCGGTGATGGAGTTCGGCGCCCGCCGCGCCCAGGGGTACGACGCCGCCTACTTCGGCGCGCGGGCGGCCTACATCGGCGGCTGCGCGTCCACCTCCTGCGTTATGGCGGCGCGGGATTTCGGCATCCCAGCCTCCGGCACCATGGCCCACAGCTGGGTGCAGATGTTCCCCACCGAGTACGACGCCTTCAAAAAATATGCCGAGCTTTACCCCGACGCCTGCGTGCTGCTGGTGGATACCTACAACGTGCTGCGCCACGGCATCCCCGACGCCATCCGCGTTTTTGACGAGGTGCTCAAGCCCATGGGCAAGCGGCCCAAGGGGGTGCGCATCGACTCCGGCGACATCGCCTACCTGTCCAAGAAAGCCCGCAAGATGCTGGACGCCGCCGGCTACCAGGACTGCCCCATCTGCGCCTCCAACAGTTTGGACGAGTATCTGGTCCGCGACCTGATTTTGCAGGGAGCCAGGGTGGACAGCTTTGGCATTGGCGAGAACATGATCACCGCCAAGAGCGACCCGGTGTTCGGCGGCGTGTACAAGCTGGCCGCCGTGCGGGACGACGAGACCGGCGAGTATATCCCCAAGATGAAGCTGTCCGAGACCGCGGAGAAAATGACGATCCCCTGCCTGAAAAAGGTGTGGCGCATCTACGACGAGGACGGCAAGGCCATGGCCGATCTGATCGCGCTGGCGGACGAGACGGTGGAGACCAAAAACGGCATCACGCTGTTTGACCCGGTGGAGACCTGGAAGGAGCGCACCTACGTCAACTGCACCGCCCGCTGCCTGTCCACCCCCATCTACCAGGGCGGAAAACGGGTCTATGTCTCGCCGGCGCTGGACGACATCCGCAAGTTCTGCAAGGCCCAGGTCAACACCCTGTGGGACGAGGTCAAGCGCTTTGAAAACCCGCACCGCTATTACGTGGACCTGAGCCAGCGGCTGTGGGATACCCGCAGCGCCCTGCTGAAAGAACTGTCCAAATGACCGCCGCGGCGCCTCTGCCGCAGCCCATCCCCGCGCCGGAAGCTGCCTTCCGGCGCGGCTTTTTTATCTGCCGGGGCAGGAAAAAACTGCCAGTTCCGTGACAAAATGGTTACTCTGCCGCCGGACGGCGCACAATAGCGGTATCCTTCCGGCGCGGTGCGGCCGCGCCGGAAAATACCATGCGGGAGGATGCGGAGGATGGAGCAAAAACAACGGCGCCGCTTTGCGCTGCTGGAACAGCTTTTTCTGTTTGCCATGGGCGGCGCGGCTTATCTGGCGGCGGAGCTGGTCTGGCGGGGGGCCACCCACTGGACCATGTTTTTTGCGGGCGGGGCCTGCTTCTGCCTGCTGGTCCGGCTGGAAGCCCGGCCCGGCCTGACGGTGGCGGCGGGGGCCGCCTGGGGCGCGGCGGGCATTACGGCGCTGGAGCTGGCGGTGGGGCAGGCCTGCCTGACGCTGCTGGGCGTGCGGGTGTGGGACTACCGCGCCGAGTGGGCGGACATCGCCGGGTTTGTCTGCCCCAAATACACGGTGCTGTGGTATCTTTTGTGTTTTTGGCTGCTTTCGTTCCTTCGGCTGCTGCGCACCGCCCCGCACAGCGCGCCGCTGCCTGCGGCTGAGGGATAACAGCGTCGTTTATGGGATGATAAAATTTCCCGCGGACGCTATGGGTACCAATTAACACCCCTTTCTTCTGCTATACTGGAAGCACAGCAAAGGAAAGGTGGTTTTTGGTATGTCTGTTCAGTTTCGTGACGTCTGCGGGCACATCGAGGTCTACGACGCGGGGGGCGAATTCCTGTTTTCGGCCGACACCATGGAGGAAGCCTGGCAGGAACTTTGCGCCTGAGCGGCCGGCCGCCGGGCAAAGCGGATAAAATACCCGATAGCCCTTGCGTTTTGGCTCAAAAACAGGTATGCTGTTACTATATCGATGCCCGAAACTGGGCAGGTTGTTTTTCAGCACAGCAGATACCGGATCGAGCCGCCGGAGGGGGACAGTCATGCAGCTTTTGCCGTACGCCATCCTGGATATGGACGGGACCCTGCTGGATTCTTCCGGCATGTGGGACCGGGTCGCGGTCCAGGTGCTTGCGCCCTGGGGCGTGACTTATACCCCGGCGGAGCGGGACGACACCATGACCATGACGATCGACGGCACGGCGGCCTACTTTGTACAGCGCTTTTCGCTGCCGGTCAGCCCGGCCGAGATGGCGGCGTCCATCCGGAAGCAGGCAAGCGGCGCTTACGCGGCGTTTACCACTGTCAAACCCGGCGTGCCCCGGGCGCTGGACGCCATGCGCGCCCGCGGCGTCCGCCTGTGCGCTGCGTCCGGCACCGAGAAGGCGCTGGTGGACGGCGCGCTGGCCCATTTCGGGCTGCTGGACCGGTTTGACTTTACGCTGGACTGCGCCACGCCCCGCGGCAAGGCGGACCCGGAGGTGTATCTGCGGGCCGCAGGCCGGTTTGGCGCGCGGCCGGAACAAATCATGGTATTTGAAGATTCCCCCACCGCGGTGCGCACGGCCGGACGGGCCGGCTTTTATACGGTGGGGGTGCTGGACGCCTACACCCGCCCCCACTGGGCGCAGGTGCGGGCGGACGCTGACGCCGTGCTGGAAAACTGGACCGACTGGGCCGCGCAGCTGGACTGACGCCCCCAACAGGAGAATGGAGTGTTCCAAAATGAAACTGATCACCTTTACCGTGCCCTGCTACAATTCCGCCGCCTACATGGACCGCTGCATCGAAACGCTGCTGCCCGCCGGCGAGGAAGCCGAGATCATCCTGGTGGACGACGGCTCCACCGACGACACCGGCCGCATCGCCGACGAGTACGCCGCCAAGTACCCGGACATCGTCCGCGTCATCCATCAGGAGAACGGCGGCCATGGCGAGGGCGTCAACCAGGGCGTGCGCAACGCCAGCGGCCTCTATTTCAAGGTCGTGGATTCCGACGACTGGCTGGACGGCGAGGCCCTGGCCGAGGTCATGGACCGCCTGCGGGAGTTTGCTGCCATGGAGCAGCCGGTGGACCTGCTTTTGTGCAACTATGTCTACGAGCATGTCAACGACAACACCCGCCATGTCATCTCCTACAAGGGCATCCTGCCGGAAGGCCGCCCCTTTGTGTGGGAGGAGGGCGGCAAGTTCCCCCCCAGCCAGAATATCCTGATGCACAGCGTGATCTACCGCACCCAGGTGCTGCGGGACTGCGGCATCCAGCTGCCCAAGCATACCTTTTATGTGGACAACATCTTTGTCTACCAGCCGCTGCCCTACGTCAACACGCTGTACTACCTCAACCGGGACCTCTACCGCTATTACATCGGCCGCGAGGACCAGAGCGTCAACGAAAAGATCATGGTCAAGCGGGTGGACCAGCAGGTACGCATCACCAAGATCATGATCGACGCGGTGGACCTGTACGCCCTGCCGCCGGAGCAGAAAAAGCTGCGCGCCTATATGTTCAACTACCTGTTCATGATGATGACCATCTCGCTGGTGTTTTTGACCATGGACGGCAGCGCCGAGGCTCTGGAGAAAAAGAAACTGCTGTGGGCCTATCTGCGCCACCGGGATGTGCGCGTCTACAAAAAGTGCCGCCGCTCCATTGCCGGCCTGTGCGACCTGCCCGGCGCCGTCGGCCGCAAGATCTGCCTGGGCGGCTACCGCATCGCCCAAAAAATCTTCAAGTTCAACTGATCTCTTGCCATAAAAGCAGAGCAGCGCCCGTAGCGCCAAAACGGCGCTGCGGGCGCTGCTGTCTGCCGGGCGGCGGGGCCTTTTGGGGCCTGCGCCGCCCGGCGGCGAGAAAAAGGAGGCGATCACTTTTTGCGGCTGCTGCCGCGCTTGCCGTTCTCGTTCCAGGTCAGGTAGTAGCTGCGCACCAGCATGGCCGCTGCTGCCGCCGCCAGCGAGGCAAGCAGCACCCAGCCGCCCGGCTCCTGCACCAGCCAGGGCAGGTTCGGCCACAAAAACAGCAGCGCCAGCGCCAGGACCACCAGGGCGGGCAGCCTGAACCGGACCAGCCACTGGGTCAGCCGCCGGCCTTTGCCGGCCGGGGGCAGCAGGCTGTCCGGGTCGGCGGCGGTACACAGCACCGACGCCACCGGCACGCCCTGCACGCTGGTATAGTTGCGCTGTGCGGTGAAAGCCACGCCGTCGATGGTGAACTCCGGGTACATGCTCTCTTTGGTGATGACGATGTCCAGCCCGTTCTCCCGCCCGTAGGCCAGCAGCGCGTCGGTGAACTCCCGCGGGGTGGTCACCGCGCCGTCGGGGAAAAAGGTGAACCGCGCCTCGTGGTGGGCGTGGGCAAAGGCCTTGTAGTCGTTGACCCAGCCGGTAAAGTAGCCCTGCCCGGCGGTGCGGCCGTCCGCGCCGGCCAGCAGCGCGTCCACGTCCAGAGCGTCGGGGTCGGCGGACTGCAATACGTCGCACAGCGCCATGGCGGCCTGCAGCTGTTCGGCCTGGCGGGCCAGCGACTGCTTTTGCAGCGCCGCTGCGTCGGACAGCGTGCGGCTGCCCTCCAGCACGGCGCGCACGTCGTCCAGCGGCATGTCCAGCATCCGCAGCATCCGGATGCGCTTGAGCACGTCCACGTCCGCGGGGGTGTAGGTGCGGTAGTCGTTTTCGGCGTTGCGGGCCGGGTGCAAAAGGCCCTGCTTTTCATAAAACCGGATGTTCTGCCGGGATACGCCGCTGAGTTCCTCGGCCTGTTTGATGTTCATACTCATGGTGACGCTCCTTTCTTTTGGCACTTTCGGGGGAATACGGCAAAGCGGGTGGCTTTCGTGCGGGAAATGTGCTAGGATGAAAGTATCAGATAAGGGAAGCCTGGCGCGCACCGGGCAAAAGGAGGAACTGAAATGGCATATCCTGACGACGGTACCGTGCAGACCTGGCTGGACGCCCTGCACGGGCTGGATATCCGGCTGAAAAAGATGTTTGGCTGCTACTGCGTCTACTGCGACGGCGTGGCGGTGGGCTGGCTGAGCGGCGAGGTGTTCTCGCTGCGGGAGGTGGGGCTGGATCTCCTGCCCGCCGGCCTTCGGCGTCCCGCACCGGGCGACAGCATCCAGGAGATCGTCATTCCCCTGGACGAGTACGCCGCGCCCTGGCTGCCCAAAGCCGTGCAGGCGACCGCCGACAGGCTGAAGGCGGACCCCAGCCGTCACCGCCGCTGACGGCTGGCCGTGGGGGCGGTGACCTCTCTTTCTACTCACAATATAAACCTTCGACTCACTGCAAGGTCAAGTGTTTTTGCAAAAAAACTTCGGGCAGGGCCGGATCTTTTCCGCCGGACCGCCCGGACAGGGGGACAGACCCGTATGAAGATCGTTACGTTTAATATCCGCGGCGATTTCGGCATCGACGGAGCCAACAATTTCGACTGCCGCAAACCGCTGATCCTCCGCCGCCTGGCAGCCGAACAGCCGGACATCATCGGCTTTCAGGAGGTCATGCCCCACGTTCAGCGGTGGCTGCGGCAAAGTTTGCCCGGCTACACGGTGGTGGGCTGCGGCCGCACCGCCGACTACGCCGACGAGGCCATGACCCTGGCGATCCGCAATGACGCCGCCGAGCTGCTGGGGCTGGATGTGTTCTGGCTCTCGCCGGAGCCGTACCGCCCCGGCAGCCGCTACGCCCACCAGAGCGAATGCCCCCGCACCTGCGCGGCGGCCATCGTCAATGCGGCGGAGCTGGGGCGGCCGGTCCGGGTGTACAACACCCACCTGGACCACCTGGACGCCGAGGCCCGCCTGCTGGGCCTGCGCCAGATTTTGCGCCGCATGGAGGCGGATGCCGCTCGGCTGCCCATGCCCGCTGTGCTGATGGGGGACTTTAACGCCACACCCGGCTCGCCGGAGCTGGCGCCGCTGGCGGGGGAGGACCCGCCCCTGGGCCTGCGGGACCTGACGGCGCAGCTGCCCCTGACCTTCCACAACTTTTACCGCGGGCAGGAGCCCTGCTGTAAGATCGACTATCTGTTTGCCACGCCCCAGTGGAAGGCTGCCGGGGTCTGCCGCTGGATGGACGAGGAAAACGGCGTCTATCTTTCCGACCATTACCCCATCTGCGCCCGGCTGACGCTGTAAGGCGGCCGGCCGGGACAAAAGGAAACAGCAATGAGCGAGACACAAAGCAGCGCACGGAACGAACAGACCGCGCGGGATATCAACACGCTGGGGGCGTTCTGCGGCAGGCGGGACCTGCCCGCACTGACCCGCAGCGCCGTCCGGCAGGCCTGCGGCGCCGACCGGGTGGATGTGATGGTGCTGTTCGGCGGAAGCATCCTGGCCGGCGGCGACCTGCTGGCCGACGCCATCCGGCAGGGCATCGCCCGGCGGTATGTGATCGTGGGCGGCGCCGGCCACACCACCGGGGCGCTGCGCCGCAGGCTGCACGCCGAGCGCCCCGACATTGAGACCGAGGGTCTGCCGGAAGCCGAGCTGTTCCAGCGGTATCTGGCGGCGGTGCACGGCTGCCGGGCCGACCTGCTGGAGACCCGCTCCACCAACTGCGGCAACAACATCACGCTGCTTTTGGCGCTTCTGGAGCAGGAGCAGGTGCCGTTTACAAGCATCCTTCTCTGCCAGGACGCGGCGATGCAGCTGCGGATGGACGCCGGTATGCGGCTGCACTGCCCCGGCGGCGTGCGCATCCTCAACTACGCGGCCTACCGGGCCGAGGTGGTGTGGGACGGCGGCGCGCTGGCTTACGCCCGGCCCATCCACGGCATGTGGCCGATGGAACGCTATGTGGAACTGCTGCTGGGCGAGATCCCCCGCCTGACCGACGACGCCGGCGGCTACGGCCCCAGGGGCAAGGGGTTCATCGCCCATGTGGATGTCCCCGCCCCGGTGCAGGCGGCTTACGCCCGGCTGCGGCAGACTTTCGGCATGGCGACGCGGGCGGCCGACCCGCAGTTCGCCACCCGGTGAATCCCGCCGCATACGCAATTTGACCGAAACTGCCCCGCCGTGCCGCCCAGTGGGCAGCGCGGCGGTTTTGTGGTATACTGGTAGCACAGTCTGAAATTACAGGAGGAATCGTTTTATGTATACTGCAGGGGACCCGATGCTGGAAGTGCGCGAGCTGCTCATCAAGGCGTTTGCCACCGCCTGGCGGGCGGGGGACAAGGCCACCGACCGGGACAGCTATATCAGCAGCAGCATCAATGTCATCAACTCCATCCAGATCCAGCCGGAGATGATCTACGCCGAGGAGGGCCAGGGCCTGGTGGACGGCGAGCAGCTGGACCACATCGAGGACCTGGTCCGGGCCGACGGCGCCTGGGTCTACTACGAAGTCCCGGCCGAAAACTTTTTCCTGGTCACCTGGATGCCCGACGCCGCGGCCGCCGCAGCCAAGGCGGCCGACCTGCTGGCGGAAGGGGACTGCGTCGCCTGCGTGGTGGATCTGACAGAAGAATGGCGGCCGGCCGAATGAGCGCCGATCGCCCGCCGCTGCGCCTGCCGGAACCGGTGGCCTGGCTGCTGGCACAGCTGGCCGCCGCGGGGCACGCCGCCTATGTGGTGGGCGGCTGCGTGCGGGACAGCCTGCTGGGCCGCACCCCCGGCGACTGGGACGTTTGCACCAGCGCCCTGCCGGACGAGACCCGCGCGGTGTTTGCCGGGCACAAGCTGATTTTGACCGGCCTAAAACACGGCACGGTGACGGTGGTTTTGCAGGGCAGGCCTTACGAGATCACCACCTTCCGGGTGGAGGGCGGCTACACCGACCACCGCCACCCCGACGCCGTGCGTTTCGTGCCGCGGGTGGAGGACGACCTGGCCCGGCGGGATTTTACCGTCAACGCCATGGCCTGGAGTCCGGACACAGGGCTGGTGGACTGCTTCGGCGGCCGGGCCGACCTGGCCGCCGGCGTCATCCGCTGCGTGGGGCAGCCGGACGCCCGCTTTGCCGAGGACGCCCTGCGTATCCTGCGGGCGGTGCGCTTTGCCGCCCAGCTGGATCTTGCCGTTGACCCGGACACCGCCGCCGCGGCGGAGCGACTGCGGGACACGGTGCAGAATGTGTCGGCCGAGCGCATTTTTGCCGAGCTGGACCGCCTGCTGCAAAGCCCCGCCGCCGGGCGGGTGCTGGCGCAGTACGGCGGGATCTTGGCCGGGGCCATCCCGGAGATCGCGCCCTGCATCGGCTGCGGCCAGCAGGGGCGGTGGCACTGCTTTGACGTGTGGCAGCACACCGCCGCGGCGGTGGGGGCCGTCGGGCAGGAAAACGCCCCCGGCGCGCTGCGCACCCTGCGCTGGACAATGCTTCTGCACGACATGGCCAAGCCGCTGTGCCGCACGGTGGGGCCGGACGGCGCGGCGCATTTCCCGGGGCATAACCAGCGGGGCGCCCGCCTGGCGGACAGCATCCTGCGCCGGCTGAAAGCCCCCAACGCCCTGCGGCAGGAGGTGGCCAGCCTGGTGGCCGTCCACGACGGCCCATTGCCGCCGGACGACCCCGCCGCGCTGCGCCTGCTGGCCCGGCGGGGCGAAGGCTGGCTGGCAAAGCTGTGCGCCGTCAAGCGGGCAGACCTGGACGCCCACGCCCAAAACGAGGCCGTCGCCGCCCGCCGCGCCGAGGTGGACGCCTTTGAAGCGCGCATGCACGCGCTGGCCCGCACCGGCTGCTATACCCTTGCCCGCCTGAAAGTGGGCGGCGGCGACGCCCTGGCCGCCGGCATCCGCCCCGGCCCCGCCGTGGGCGATGCGCTGCATGCCCTGCTGGAAGCCGTCATGGACGGCCGCCTGCCCAACGACAGGGAAGTGCTGCTGGCGGCGCTGCGGACGCAGGCGGAAGAAAAATAGAAATCGAAGCAGACTTTTTCGATACGCGAAAAATGCAAGGTCTATTGTGGGGAACATTGGTTCCCAACTACATTGTGCGCTTACAGGCGGACAAAGCCGTAAAACGGGTAACATTCGCTTCCGCTTGATGGGTTTGCCGGCTTGTGGCGTTGACATGCAAGGAGGTATTCTTCATGGAGAAACAGGAAAATGTATCGCAGGAAGTTGCGCTTGAAGCAATTATCACAAACGCAGTGAAACTTCCGCTGGTAAAGGTGAACCGAGATGCGTTCCTGGCGGAAATGTTTTCTGCCGGGGATATTCCGATGCCGGAAATCCTGGAAAAGGGACCCGTTGGTGTGGGAATTCCGCGCGAGGAACTTTCTGCGATGGCGCAGAAACTGATTTTGAAGCGGACAAGTCAATCGTCGCTGGCTTCCTTTGCCGCGGGAATTCCGGGCGGTCTTGCAATGGCGGCAACGATTCCGGCGGATGTACTGCAATTTTTTGGGATGGCTTTGCGCCTTGCGCAGGAATTGTCCTATTTGTACGGCGCACAGGATCTGTGGCAAAATGGCCAGGTGGATGATGAACGGGTAAAATCCCAGCTGATTATGTACTGCGGCGTGATGTTTGGCGTTTCCGGCGCTGTGTCAGGCGTGCGCGTCCTGTCCACGCAAATTGCAAAGACCACATTGAAAAAGCTGCCGCAGAAGGCGCTGACAAAAACATTCTGGTATCCGATCATCAAGCAAATCGGTAAAGCAATTGGAATCAAGGTTACAAAAACAACTTTCGCCCAAGGTGTTTCCAAAGCGATCCCGATTGTGGGCGGGGTGATTTCGGGCAGTTTGAATTTTGCATCCATGATGCCGATGGCAAATCGGCTCCAGGTTGCCCTGGACCAGGCCAACTTTGCCTATACCGATGAACAGCTCAACGCGGATATTGAAGTGATCGAAAATATTTCGGACCAAGAGGAAAAAGCAGAGAACGCCGGAAAGTCCAATCTTGACGAGGTGAAAGAAAAGGTCTCCAGCGGCTTTAAAGCTGCTGGTGCCGGTATTTCGGGGCTGTTTGCCAGGAAAAAGGAATCTGCGCCCCAAAAAGCTGTCGAACCGAAAGCGTCTGCACCGGCAGATGACGTTATGAGCAGCATAGAAAAGCTGTTTGAACTGAAACAGCGTGGTATCCTGACTGAGGAAGAGTTTGAAAAGAAAAAGGCAGATTTACTGGCGCGAATCTGAAAAGTATTTCAGTAAAAAACAGCCGCTCCGGTTCGTTGATGAACCGGAGCGGCTGCTATTTTTATTTTGTTTCTCGCAAGAACTTAGCCGTTACACAGCCAGCTTACAGCTGCGGGCCGGCGGGGACGAGAGCCTTGCCGGCGGGGTTGCTCTCGTACTTGACAAAGTTCTTCTGGAAGCGGGAAGCCAGGTCCTTGGCCTTCGCATCCCACTCGGCGGCGTCGGCGTAGGTGTCGCGAGGGTCGAGGATCTTCGGATCAACGCCGGGCAGCTCGGTGGGGACTTCAAAGTTGAAGTAGGGGATGGTCTTGGTGGGCGCGGTCTTGATGGAGCCGTCCAGGATGGCGTCGATGATGCCGCGGGTATCCTTGATGGAGATGCGCTTGCCGGTGCCGTTCCAGCCGGTGTTGACGAGGTACGCCTTCGCGCCGGACTTCTGCATCTTCTTGACCAGTTCCTCCGCATACTTGGTGGGATGCAGTTCGAGGAAGGCCTGGCCGAAGCAGGCGGAGAAGGTCGGGGTGGGCTCGGTGATGCCGCGCTCGGTGCCGGCCAGCTTGGCGGTGAAGCCGGAGAGGAAGTAGTACTCGGTCTGGTCAGCCGTGAGGATGGAAACCGGCGGCAGCACGCCGAAGGCGTCGGCCGAGAGGAAGATGACGTTCTTCGCCGCGGGCGCAGCCGACACGGGGCGGACGATCTTCTCAATGTGGTCGATGGGGTAGGAAACGCGGGTGTTCTCGGTCACGCTCTTGTCGTGGAAATCGATCTTGCCGTTTTCGTCCAGAGTGACGTTCTCGAGCAGGGCGTCGCGCTTGATCGCGTTGTAGATGTCGGGCTCGGACTCTTTGTCGAGGTCGATGACCTTGGCGTAGCAGCCGCCCTCAAAGTTAAAGACGCCGTTGTCGTCCCAGCCGTGCTCGTC